>JAIFNC010000233.1 GCA_020047935.1 Bacteroidota bacterium | reverse complement strand
AAACCGTTGGTATAGTTCCAAGTGCCGGCTCGTAACTCACGTGTTTCTTCTTTATTGGCGAATTTTTAGCAATACGCGATTCATATTCGTATCTATTTTCCGGTATAATTAACCATTCAGCCGCAACAAAAAAACCGGCTTTAGGAAATGCCAATTTGCAGGCAGTTAAATCAATTTTCAACGTCGAATGTCCTTTAAATCGCAAATTAAACGTTGCATTTTTCACATCGCTTTTCGAATAAAACTTCACTGATTTTATAAACGGAGTAGCCTCAAACAACGGGTTATAGTCAAATTTTCGAGCTAAAATATACGGTCGTTCACCCGTTTGCCAAAAGGTATTAATGGCGTGGCGGTTAAACGAACCTATTTTCAAACGTTTTTCTTTAACTTTTTTTGAAGAAATTACCACTTCCGACAAAAGTATATCGCTTGCTGTAAGGTAAACCGGTTTGTGTTGGTCAATTTCCGAAACTCTTACCAAGTTGGTTTCGAACCCGATAGCCGAAAAACAAAGCGTATCGGAATTTTTTGCTTGTTCCAAGGTAAATTTTCCGGCAATATCGGTTGTGGTGCCTACTTGACCGTTTTTAATCCAAATATTTACAAACGGAATCGATTTTTTATTGGCATGGGCAAATACAGTGCCCGAAATTTGTGCAATTGCTTGCCAACTAATGATTTGAAATGCAAAAAGCAAGCGTGCGAATTGTGTAGTTTTCATGTTGAATAATTTGCTGAATTAAGTGTAATACAGCTTATAAAACTGCCTTGTGCTGCATTTAATTATGGTTAATAGGTTAAACTAAGTTAATTTTTCTTCGTCAGACCGCTCCAAACGGTCTGACCAATTGAACTGCACATAAGGATACTATCTTTCCAAAAGATAGTATCTTTCTCGACATAAAATATCCGTCTGACCGCCCGAAGCGGTCTGACGGAGAATAGCTTCGGTCTGACCAATTGCACTGCACATAAGGATACTATCTTTCCAAAAGATAGTATCCTTTTCGGCATAAAATATGCGTCTGACTGCCCGAAGCGGTCTGACGGAGAAAGGCTGTCCTTTTTCAATTAATAAAAAAAGGCTCGGAAAAATTTTCCGAGCCTTTAAAAGAACGTGTAAAATCTATTTGTAAAAAATCGTTAGATGGTAAGTTGGGAAATCTAACGATGGAGGTCCTTATTGTCGAACAAACTTTTTGGTTATTCGCTGTCCGTCTATCATCAATTCAATAAAGTATATGCCCGAAGCCAATTGCTCGGTGGACAATTGTACTGAAGTCTGATTTGGTGACAAGTTTTCAACCAGCAAACATGTTCCGGCTTGGTTGTACATGCTTACTTTTTCCGGAGTATTTCCACTTGCCCATTCCAAGGTAAGTTGGTCGGCGGTTGGGTTCGGGTAAAGTTTCATTTCAACTGAATGTGTCGTAATAATTGCTGTGCTATTCGTATTGTTAATTTGAATGGTAAATGCGGTAAACGTACTTTTCAAGCCGTTGTTATCAACTGCTTCAATGGCAATGTTGAACGATTTCTTTACATCAAAATCGAAAACCGAATTGGTTTTAAGCTGATTTCCTGCAATTTGGAACGCCGCATTATCAGCACCAAACGGATTTCCGCCGGCTACACCGCTTACAAATTGGTAGGTATGCGTGCTGTTCAAATCTTCGTCGGAAACCGATAATTCGCCCACTAAGGCACCAATGGCAAGCTTTTCGTCCACCGAAGTTTTCGACAATTGCAAGTTCGTTGGTGCTTCGTTTACGTTTTGTATCAGGATTTCAATCGTTTTCGAAAAGGTATTTTGTGCATTGTCCGTTACGGTTATAGTTAGGCTGTGCGTGCTTTGTGTTTCGAAATTAAAGCTTTGCATAGCCACTAATTGGCTATTGTTTATAGCAAACGATTCTGTTTTTCCGCTTATACTAAAAGTAAACGTTTCATCGGCATCGGGGTCGGTGGCTGAAAGTGTACCAATTACACTGCCGCTTGCCGAATTTTCTGCCAAGGTATTCGACGATAAAGCAATGTTTATCGGAGTTTCATTAACATTCGTTACGCTAATGCTTAAAGCAGTTTCAAAAGTTCCGCCGTTTCCGTCGTCGGTTTTAATGCGAAGCGAGTAGCTATTTTTAGTTTCGAAATCGAACACAGCTGCAGTGCGCAATTCGTTGCCGTTGGTTAATACAAATTGGCTGTTGTCGGTATCGCCTTCGCCGCTAACCAACGAATAGGTAAATTGTGTATCTTCCAAATCAACGGATGTTAAAGTTCCAATCAATGTGTTTTCCTGCATGTTTTCCGAAATACTCACGGTCGATAATTCGATTGCGGTAGGTGCGGTGTTCGTTCGCGCAATTCGTAATTCGAAGGTTGTGCTGTACAAATTATTATTGATTTGTCCGTCGTTGGCAGTTACGGTAAATATTTGGTTTCCAAATAATCCGGGTTTCGAAGTAATGGTAATTTGTCCTAATTCTGCATGTATGCTTACACTTGCAAAATCAACCGACTCGGGCGTAATGGTGTACGTAACCGTTTCGTTGGCTTCATTTTCGGGTCGGTTTTGAACGGTAACCAAAATGCTTGCATCGCCTTCAAAATCTTGTTGTTTTTCAACTAAATTTGTGCTTAATACAAATTCCGGAGCATCGTTTACCGGCAACACTTCGAGTGTAAACACATCGTCGGTGGTCGAATTTCCGTCGGAAGCAGTTACCGTTATTGCAACATTTCCGAAGAAATTTGCAGCCGGTGTAAGCGTTAAACTGTTGTTTTCAAGTAAGGCAACTACCAGCTCCGAACCCGACGAAACGGTAAATGTCAGACCGGTATTTTCGGGGTCGCTGAAACCTGCTGTTGCATTATCAATTACAATTGCTTGGTTGTCTTCATTCATAATTACGTTTGATAGGGCTGTAGTAATTACGGGTGGCTGGTTTTCGAGCACACTAAGCGTAAATATTGCGGAATAGCTGTTATTTTCAGCTTCGCCGTCGGTTGCGGTTACGGTTATTTCGGCACTGCCAAATTGGTCGGTAATAGCACTGATGGTTAGCGTTCCGGTGTTTTGGTCTATCGATACGTTGGCAAAACTTACCGTACTAGGGCTTATGGAATACGTAATTACCTGATTGCTTTCGTTTTCAGGCGAAAGATTGGTTGCAGAAACCGTTTCGGTTGTAGCAAAGTTTTTGCCTAAGTTTAGTGTAGTTTTTTCTAAGTTGAAAGCCGGTGCATCGTTTACCGGATTTACCGATATTTTTACTTTGTGCTCAATTCCGTCAACAAAAACTCCGATAGAATCGGTTCCAAAACCGTTTAGTATTGGTGTTACAAAAATAGAATCGTGGTTGCTCGAATATTCGAAATGTACAAAATTAATTCCGTCGCCATAACCTTCATCAAAAGTAATTACAGGCGCAGGTTCATTTGTTGGATGAACGAACGAAATTGCAATTGTATCCGTTAATTCAAAATCTTCAATTAAGGTAATTTCAGTTTTCGAAAGTGTAACTACAGGCAAATCGTCAACAGCTTCAACTTTTAGATAGAAAGTATGCGAAACCGATTTTTCGCCGTCGTTGGCGGTTAAGGTTGCAGTAATTTCACCAAACAAATTAGGAAGCGATTCAATAAAAATAGTATCGTTTACTATACTTACGTTTGCAAAATTAATTTGCGGTTCAAGCAAGTAAGTTACGGTTTCAATTTCGTTACTTGGCGAAGTGTTAATAATTGCTACGGTGTCTTTGCCGCTAAAATCTTCTTGTAAAATTAACTGTGGTGTAGTTAAATAGAAACTTGGGTCGTCATTTACCGGAGTTACTTCAACTGTAAAAGTGGTTGATGTATTTTCGTAGCCATCGTTGGCAGTAACGGTAACCGTTGCCGTACCAAAATAGTTTGCTGCCGGTGTTATTTTTAGCGCATTGCCTTGAACTTCCGAAACTACGCCCGCCGGATTGGAAACTGCGGTAAAAGTTAATGTATGTGCATCGGCATCGGTGAAAATAGTATTCAAATCGGTAACATGTGTAATTTGTTGGTCGTCTTCGGTCATCAACACATTGGTAATTGCATTGGTAACTGTTGGTGCATTGTTTGGAGGCAAACCGTTACTATACACGTTGTAGCTTGTAGCGTTTGCAAAAACAAGGTCTAAATCGTGGTCGCCATCTAAGTCGGCAACCGCAAAATGCAATGCATTGGCATCGGCTATTAAAGTATCGGCAGCAGCAAATCCGTTTCCGGTGTTTTCGAACCAAGCTATGGCACTTCCGTAGGCAGCAATAACGTCGGGTTTTCCGTCGGCATTCCAATCGGCAAATTCAGCCCAAGTTGAATTGGTAACTGCATTATTAAGATTTTGGGTTTTGGCAAAAACTCCGCGTCCGTTGTTTGTAAATACGGCTATACCTTCCGTGGCGGTTCGGGTAAGTACCATATCTAAATCGGTATCGTTGTCGATGTCGGTAAAATTATAAGAACTCATATTCCCAACATTGGCAGCTACTTGTCGGTTCACTGCAAAGCTGCCGTTGTCGTTTTCGTAAAACGAAACATGGTTGCTCGAGCCCCACATAACGGCATCTAATCGGCCGTCGTTGGTAAGGTCGGCAAGTTTTATATCATTTAACACTTCTCCGGGAATATTTGGTAAAACCGATGCAAACGAACCATTGTTATTGCGATGCCATTCAAAACCCAAGCCGGTTCCTAAGGTAAAATCAAGGTCGCCATCGTTATCCATATCGCCAAAAGCAAAGTCGTAAGCTGAATAGGAAGTCATGGAATTCATATACAATGCTGAACCCGTTGCACCGGTTTCGGTGGTAGGAAATCCGATGGCTCTTCTATTATAAAAATCGACTAAATAGCGGTCTTGTCGTCCGTCGCCGTTTAGGTCGGCAAGTTCAAAATTCGAATTCGAGTACAATGCCGAAGCCGGATTATTGCTTGTTGAAGCAAAGTTAAAGCCGCCGGAATTCAAATTATGCTCGAAATAATATTTCTGTGTAGCATAACGCATTATATCGAAGTCAATTTTGCCGTCTTTGTTAAAATCGGCAACTGCAACTCGCAACGAATTTGCAATTTGCGTGCTGTTGGTTAAGAACATTTCGTTAGCACCGGCTTCTGTGGCAGCAATAAACGAATATACTTTTGGTGCTGCTACGTTTCCGTCGGCATCGGTAAGTGCGCCGGGAAGCGACACGGTAACTTTTTCGCCGGGGTAAAAATTATTATTCGGATTAAAAGTTAAGGTTTTATTATCGGCAGAAAGCGAAACAATACCTTTTAAACTTCCGCCAATAGAACCGTACAGAGTAAGGTTGGTGGCTGCAACCGAATTGGGTGTAATTTCTTTATCAAAAGTAAATACAATATCCGAATCGAGCGGTACTCCGCTTGCATTAACCGTTGGGGTTGCGGTTAGCAAGGTTAGTGCATCTTTCGATTCGAAAATTACAAATTGACCTGCCCCCGAAATTAACATATCGGTTAATCCGTCGGAGTTAAAATCGGCAAAACCGGGGTACATGTGTCGGTAGTCAAGCGGCGCAAAATTGGCACTTATGGCTTTTAGGTTCGAGAAAACGCCGCTGCCCAAATTTTCGTTCCAAAACAATTTTGAAGTAGTTGCGTACGAAACTACGTCGTTATCGCCGTCGCCATCCATATCTACAATTCGCGAATAAACGCCGCCGGTGTTTATACCGTTGCCAAGTACTTTAATAGTTTTAACAGGCAAGTTGTAAAATCCGTCCACGTTTTCTTTCCAATAAACCCCCGAAGGCGTATTTCCGCTGCCCCAAGTGGTAAACAGCAGGTCGTCGTCGCCGTCGTTATCAAGGTCGGCTGCATCAATGCTGCTTCCGTAGCCATATACGGTGTTTATGGTCGCAATGCTTTCTGTTGAAGCGGCAGCAGTAAGCGAGCTGTTCATTCTAACTCGAATAAGGGTAGTTTGTTTGGCAATAAGCAAGTCTGCTATGCCGTCGTTGTTGCTGTCGGTTACGGTTACTGCCATTACATCGTTTCCGGCGGCCAATACCGGTGCGGTAAATGACTGTCCGTTGTTATTGTTTTTAATTACAACCACAACGCCTTGTTGCGACGAAAGCGAGTAGGGAATAATTTCTATATCGCCGTCGCTGTCTAAGTCGCCCGAAGTAAGTCGGTATTGCTGAGCGTTGTACAAAGTACTAAGTGTGGTAATATTAAACGGGCCTGCAAACGAAAGTGAGCCGTTGTTTTTGTACCAGCTTACCGTAAAGCCCGACATAAAAACAATATCCAATCGTCCGTCGGAGTTTAAGTCGGCCAAATGCACATCTTGCAAGCCGGTTGGGTTAAAGTCGGTTTGGCTAAACGCACCGGTTCCGTCGTTGGTGTAAAGGGTCAATTTTCCTTCAACCGATGAAATGCCTACTACGTCCACATCGCCATCGTTGTCTATGTCGCCGGGTACCGAATAATACATGCCTACCACTACATCGTCAACCACTTTTTCTTGTTTAAAAATCATAGGTTTTTCGTGGGCTGCATTGCCTTGTACCATATATTCCGACATTATAGGATTAATAAGCGTATCGCCCATTGCTGCAATAAGCTGTTTGTTAATGGTTAGCGTTAAGGTTTCGCCTATTTTAAAAGGCACAGCAGGCACAAATTGTATGGTGGTATCGGTTGTAAGCAACGAACCCGAAATTTTGCCGCTCAAGTTTCCATGTACGGTTACATTACTTGCTGTGGCAGTGTTAATTGCTTTATTAAACACAACACCAAGCGTATCGGTCGAACTTATAATCGAATTTTTTTGAGGTGTATTCGCCAATACTTTTAAAAATGTTGGTCGGTTTTCTTCTGAAAGCAGCACAATTCTTTCCGCAGAAATAACATGGTCAAAGAACCTGACATCGTCCATTGAACCCTCGAAAGCTTCACCAAAATAAAGCGGCAAGGTGGTTGTAAGCGTTCCGGTGCGGGTATTGGTAAGGCTTGCTACTTCTTGCCCATTCAAGTAAATTTTGGCTGCTCCGGTGCGGTCGAGCGTAAATACGGCATGATGCCACAAATTATCATCTACTCGTTGTGCGGAAGTTACTAATTCGTTCACACCGTTTCCGTAGAATAAACGCCATTCAAGTTTTCCGTCGGCAGTAATGCTTGCCCTATAGCTTGGGTCGTTGCCTTTTATAAACAACCGTTGAACGGTAGAACTTTGCGGAGTTTTAAACCATAGCGACACTGAAAAATTACGGTTGGTATCGAAATTAAAAATGCTATTATTAGGCACGGTTAGGTAATGACCCTGCGCACGATTAAAATAATACGCCGATTGCAGATTGTTCTTTCTATCGTTGGTAAGCGGTGCAGAAGCCGTTCCGTTAATTTGGGTGTTTCCGAACGATTCGTTGGCATTTCCATTGAAATTATAATATGCCAGTATGCCTTTTTGTTCTTCGGTTTTTACTTTAACCGTAAAATTGCGCGAAAACGATTTTTCGTTTTTAGTTGCAATAACTGTAAAATCAACCGTACCCGAGGCATCAGCCACCGGTGTTACCGTTACTTGCCCTGTTGAAGCATTAATTGTTACATTTACAAAATTTACTGAAGAAGGATCGGGGCTAAGCGAATAAGTAACACCGGTTTCGAGCTGATTCGTTATATTTATGGTTGTTTGATTAAAATTTTGGTCGAGAAATAAAAAATTATTCGATAAGGTAAATTCAGGTATTCCTTGGGTTACCAATCGACGCAAATCGAATGCTGAAACCGCTTTATTGTAAACACGCAACTCGTCGATACCGCCCCACCAATTAAAAACGTTGGTGTTATTTATACACGGCGAACCGGAAATAGCAAAATGAGCCGCATTTTCAACATCAATAAATGCCGATGTCCACTGGGTAGAACCAACCAATTGACCGTTTACGTAGCCTATTAATTGCGACTGTTCGCTGTCTTTAACAATGGCTACGTGCACCCATTCGTCCGCACCAATAGGCAGCGTTATTCCTCCGGTTTGTCCGTCGTCGCGCAATTCGTATATAACTGAAAATTGTCCGGTGTTAGAGCGATTGGTTTTAATATCGAAAAACTGCCCTTCGGAGCAAGCTGCTCGTTTGGAAATGAAACTCCAAGTTCGGTTGTATTGTAAATTAGCAGGCATTTTTACCCAAAAGGCAAGTGTGTAAGATTGCCCTGAAAGCGGAATATCGCCAAAAAGTACGCGGTCGTTGGTGTTAAAAAAGTACGCCGAATTGGCAACTCCCATTCGGTCTTCAACTAAATCGGGGGCTGATATACCGGGTTGTAACCCACCGTTGAACCCCGAACCGGTTTGGTCGTTAAAATTTCCGTTGAACGGATAATAAACCAACAAATCGGTATTGTACGATTCTATCGGTTTTACTTTCAGTTGGGTAGCATAGCTTACAATGCCGTTGGTGGCTGTTACGGTAAACATTTCTTCGGCAATTGGTTGCGAAATGTTTTCAAGGGTAATGAGTCCGGTTTCGGAATTAACAGCAATACCAACTTGGGTTGAAGTTGCCGGCGAAATGGTATAAGTAAACCCGGTTTGAACGGGTAAAAGAGCCGCTTGAATTGTTTTGGCAGTAAAATTGGCAGCCAATTCAACTTCGTAATTTTCGAGCGTTAAAAAACTTAAATCGGCAGCCGATGCAAGTTGTTGCACTTCATGGTTTTTAATTGGTCGGTTATAAAAAACCAAG
>JAIFNC010000043.1 GCA_020047935.1 Bacteroidota bacterium | reverse complement strand
TATAATGCTACCACCGGCGAATTTGCATTCATTAATGAATCGAAAGGCGAATTTGATGCCGTTTACTGGGAATTTTCGGACGGTTTTAGCGGTACAACTACCAACGTTAATTACACTTTCCCAAGAACCGGCTGGTATACTGCACATTTAGTGGTGTATAACTTATCGAATAATTGTTTCGACGAAATTTATAAAGAAGTATATGCCTTTAAAGGAACAAGCAATGAAGCCGGGGTAACTTGTAATGCTGATTTTACATACTGGATAGACCCGATAACCGGAAATGCAAGTTTTACTAATTTATCGGTTGGCGGAACAAGTTTCGTATGGAATTTTGGTAACGATAAACGAGCCTTTATTGAAAATCCGACCACGACCTATACCGAAGGCGGAATGTACGAAGTGTGCTTAACCATTAAGAATGAAAGCGGTTGTATTTCGACTAAATGCTATCAAATTAAAATTGAAGGTCAGGTTCCGGTGCTTAACGCCGCTTTTAACGGCATGGTTACCGATGCAAATCTTTCAATAAACTTAGCCGATGCATCAGCAGGCGAACCCAATTCGTGGTATTGGGTATTTAGCGATGGTACATATGCCGAAGGTAAAACTGCGATAAAAACCTTTGAAAAACCGGGCTATTACCAAGTTTCATTAATTGTATACGACGCATTTAATCAAGTTTCCGAAGTAACAAAAGCTTTTAAGGTAGGCGAACAAACTTGCACTTTACAAGCTGCATTTAAACAGTTTATTAACGCAAACAACGAGGCTGAATTTACAAATAACTCACTTGGGATTACCGAAAACACAAAATTCCGCTGGGAATTCGGCGATGGCAATTCTTCTGAAGAAAAGAATCCAAAGCACCTTTATGCAAAAGCAGGCTATTATTTTGTAACGCTATCGGTTATGACAGAAGTTACAAACTGTGTTTCGAGAGCCGTGGAATACATTCAAGTAGGTGAAATGGAATGTAAAGCCAATTTCGAATTCACGGTTGACCCGGCTAATAGAATTGTGAATTTCAGAAACAAATCAAAAGGTGTAATGACGAAATTCTATTGGGATTTTGGCGACAATACCTTTACTTCCAAAGAAACACCCGATGCAAAAGTTTATACAGAACCGGGGTATTATTATGTTACGCTTATTGGTTCAAACGAAGCCGGTACATGTTGGGACAGTTATACCGAGCGAATTCAAGTTGGTACCATTAATTGCGAAGTTGATTTCACGTTCTTCTCAAGTAAAACAAGTAGTGTAGTAACTTTTTCGCCAATTATTTTAAAAGAAGGTACTTACGTTGCATGGGATTTTGGCGATGGTTCCTTCTCAAGCGAACGAAACACAGCGCATACGTATGCTAAACCGGGTATTTATACTGTTGGGCTAAATACGTACAACGCCAATACCAACTGCCTCGATTATACCATTAAATTAGTTGAAGTAGGAACCGCACTCGATTGCCAAGCCGACTTTAGCTACTTGATAGATGAAAGCACGCAAACTGTAACATTTATAGACAATTCGTTTGCTACCGGAACTATTACAAAATTGGAATGGAAATTTGGCACCGGAGAATCTTCAATTGAATCAAACCCAAGGTACACATATGTTAAAGGCGGATATTACCCGGTTACTTTGATTGCGACAGCCTCTAATGGAATTGCAACTGTTGAAAACATGACCATGAAATGGATTTATGTACCTTCAATTGCTCCAACAGTAAGTTGCTTAGCCGATTTCAGTTACTCAATTGATAATGCAGGTCTAAAAGTAAAAATGAAAAATACCTCGCGCGGCGACAATTTGAATTATACTTGGAATATCTACCGTGCTGAAACCTACGAATTATTGCCCGATATGACCTCGAACGTTAGAAATCCGGAGTTTCATTTTACAGTAAAAGGAATCTATTTATTCCATTTACTAATTGAAAATTCCGATGCTTCTTGCAAATCGAATGCTTACTATGTAATAAACGTTGCCGATGACACAAAACTTGGACTGCAAGCAGGTTTTGGTTACAATGTAAACAATTATAGCGCAAAAGCAAAAGGTTATCCGACCGACTTAGTAGGATCTTCATTTGGTAATGCAGCCAAAGCAAAATGGAAAGTAACAAAGAATTCGAAGAAAACTGACGAAACAATTGAAAATGTGCTGGTATTTACACATATATTGGATGAATTGGGAAGTTACAACGTTTGTTTGGAGCTTTCCGACCCGGTTTCGGAACAAATAGCTACCACCTGCCGAAATATTATGGTTAGTCGCCCTTCATCTATATCATTTACTGTAAAAGATGGCACAAACCTAATTGAAGGTGCAACGGTTAAATTGAAATCAACCGGCGAAAGTGTACTTTCTAACGCACAAGGTTTGGCAGTTTTTAATTTAATTGGCGAAGGACAAGCAGTTGAATTTGAGATTTCGAAGGCGGGCTACACACCGGTAAGCCGTGTGATGAATATTACACAAGAAGAAATACTTGAAAATGTAACACTCAGTTTAATAACGTATTCGGTTACTTTCCAAGTATTACATAACGGCACTCCGTTGGCAGGTTTTAATGTAACTTTAGGCAACCAATCTACAACTACCGATGCAAACGGTTATGCAGTATTTGGTGCAATGGCACCGGGCAGCTATAATTACCAAGTATCTAAAGATGGTTTCCAGCCTTATTCAAGTACGGTGGTAGTTCAAAACACCAATTTAAGCGTTTCGGTTAAGGTAATTGCAGTAGGATTATCGGAACTTTACGAAAATAAAATAACCCTTGCTCCTAACCCTGCATTCGATTATTTTGTAGTTGAAATACCGAGTGAAATGCTGAACGGAAAAATTGAAATTATCAATGCACTTGGTCAGCGCTTGTATAGCGAACCGTTAAATAGCATTGAAAACAAAATTTCGCTTGATACATTCGATTCAGGAATTTATTTTGTGAAGTTAACGAAAGGTAATATACTAATAAACAAAAAATTAGTAGTGAAGAAATAGTTGCAAAAACAAGCAACGGTATTAAAATAATACAGTTATAAATAAAAAGAGGCTAAATCGAAATGATTTAGCCTCTTTTTTTGTGCTTTGAGTTCAACTATAAATTGAATAAAACAACAGCTACACTTCCAAATTTCCGGCTTCGCGTTGTTTGTAGCAAAATGCCAATTCCGAAAGCAATTCAGTAATCTGTTTAGTGGCTGTTTGTGTGGCTTCCGAAACAGGTTTATTTTGCATTTTCAGCATAACAAAACCATAAACAGCGGTTAAACAGATTTCGATTTCATTTTTTACCGAATCCGAAGATTTTGCTGCCAATTCGCGGATAACCGGAAATGCGCGCACATAGGCATTTCGGTAATTAATCTGTTCGGGCGAATCGATTAGTTTTAAGTGCAAATCGGCAATATCCGAAACCGAATTTTGAACCACTTGCAAATGGCCGGCAGTTTTTAATCCTTCCGCTTGCATAATGTCGGAAAGTTCAATAAACCAATTTCTTAAATCTGCTTCCGGAATAGTTGGGTCTGTAAACTTTTTAACCAAAAGTTTTTCAATCGTCTCGGCATTAAATTGGCAAGCTCGAATTAAATCTTCAACTTGCCACATAAATAAAATATATTCAATTATATTTTCGGTTTTCTTTTTTTTGTCAAATATCATGTAATTATTGCATTAAATCATCTAAATCGCGTCGTTCTCTTTTGGTAGGCCTGCCGGTACCTCGGTCGCGGATTACATTTTTTTCCAAGGCAATGAGCTTGAGTTTTTCGTGTATTTCGGGCGGCGTCTGGTCTTCCATGTAGTCGGGCACCAACTTGGCTCCTACTCTATTGTTAAGTTCCGCTTTGACTTTGTAGGTGAAAAGTACGGGCGGATGCTTTATCATAAAAGTTTCGCCCACTTGAATTTCGCGTGAAGGTTTAACTTGCACATCGCATATTAAAATTTTACCGCTTTTGCAAGCATCTGCAGCCAAGGTTCTGGTTTTAAACAGTCTTACTGCCCATAAGTATTTATCAATACGCATGTTTACTTAATTTCTAATTTAAAACCGGTACCATGAATATTAAGAATATTTACCGTTGGGTCGTCTTTTAAATACTTACGTAATTTGGTAATATAAACGTCCATGCTTCTGCCCATAAAATAATCATTTTCGCCCCAAATAGCTTTTAATGCAACTTCGCGTTTAAGCACGGTATTGGCATTTTCACTAAGCATTTTAAGCACATCTGACTCGCGTTTAGTTAAATGAATTTCATTTTTGTTCAAAGCAAGTGTTTTGTTTTCATAATCAAACACATACAAACCAATTTGAAATACATTTCGTTTCTCTACTTTTGGTCTGGATTGATTATAGCGACGCATTACTGCATCTATTCTTACCAGCAATTCCTCGGTACTAAAGGGTTTCATAATATAATCGTCGGCACCTAATTTAAACCCTTTCAGCAGGTCTTCTTTAAGCGATTTTGCGGTTATAAAAATAATGGGCACATCGGAACCTGAGGTTCGAATATCGTTAGCCAGCGTAAAACCGTCTTTAAGCGGCATCATAATATCGAGCAAACACAAGTCGTAACTGCCTTCTGTAAAAGCCTTTAGCCCTTGCATTCCGTCGGTGCAATGCACCACTTCATAACCCGACATTTCTAAGTAATCGGAAATAATGAAGCCCAAATTTTTATCGTCTTCAACCAATAGTATTTTATCTTTTCTATTCTCCATAATGCTTTTTAATTTCAAGGTATATAATAAACCTAATCAATTTTCCCTGCTTAACATACATGCAATTCCAACGGAATTTTCACAATAAACTTGCTTCCATGCCCCGGCGTACTGCTAACAAAAACGGAACCTCCATGTGCCTCAACGGTCGATTTTACATAAAACAACCCTAAGCCATAGCCCTTTACATTGTGAATATTGCCTTTAGGTACTCGATAAAATTTTTCGAATACTTTTTGTTGTACATCTTTGCTCAACCCTTCGCCGTTATCTGCCACCAAAAACACAAAATATTTTTCGCAGTTTTCGGTGCTAATGGTAATATCCGGATTATCGCCCGAATATTTAATTGCATTTTGCACCAAGTTAACAATAACATTTGTAATATGCAACCTATCGGCGTTAATTTCTTCAATTTTTGCATTAAATGCAAAAGTCAAATTAACGGGTTTTTCGCATTGTTCAATGCACAAGTTATTAACGGTAGATTTTATTAAATCGTGCATATTGAACTGCTGAATTTTCAATTTTATTTTTGCATTGCCCATGGTGGCAGTTTGCAACACTTGCTCAACCAAATTTTGAAGTCGCAAGGTTTCGTCGTGAATAATATGCGAATATTTAATCAATCGTTCAACCGACGAGGCTTTATCGGCTTTCATAAGCACTTCGGAAGCCAAAGCAATGGTTGAAATGGGTGTTTTAAGTTCGTGAGTCATGTTATTTACAAAATCGCTTTTCATTTCCGACAGCTTTTTCTGCTTTATTATACCGTAAATAACAAAAATGAAACTAAAAATTATGATACAAATAAATAAGGTTGAAGCGCCGATCCACGAAGCCATTTCATGAAAAAGGAATCGCTGTTTCATCGGAAAAAATACCGCCAATTTGTATTCGCGATATTGCGAAAGGCAATTCAGGCAAGCTTTATGCTCGGAAAGCCTAAGTGGTTCGCTTACAAGTGAAGTACTTTTATACACTACCGTATCGTTTGCGTCTTTAAACAAGGCATATCGGTAACAAGTGTCCAGTTTCTGATAATCGAAATGCACGCTAATAAGCGAATCGAGGAGTAAAGTATCGGGTGTTGCAATTTTAAATCGCGTGTTTCTGCAATAAATACAAACCTCATTGGGCGCATGTTTTAAATGCTTTTCTTGCATTCGGCGCAAATCGTACTCAACATTTTGCAATGCCACGGTAACCCGGTGGTCGTATTGTTCTTCGGCAATTTTTATTGCATGATGCAGCCATTGTAACTGTGTAGCTACCAAACCTATAAGTGAAATAGAAGTTAATACGATGATAGCTAATATGGTCTTTCGTTTCATGTATACTTGTATTGAATAGATTTGCAAATTTATGATTTTTTCAAACTTAAATTTTTAATTAACAGTTAATTAACACTATTTTATAACATACGCTACTAATTATAAGCATTTTACAAGTTGCAACTTTGCCGAAAGTAACACAATAGTAACGCAAAACAATTTTTAGCAAAATTAACTTTATTTTTTTTAGTCAGGTTCAATAAATAAATCTCGAGTTTTATTTTATTGTCAAAACTTTAATTTTCAATACATTACAAATTTGTCCTTTGTGTTTTTCAATCGGTTTTCAATATTTGCCGAATAACTAATATTATTTTTCATGAAACCAATTGAAAAACAGAAAATCATTAATTTGATTAGGTATGAAGGCATAGGCAAAGAACGCAAAGCCATTATACAAACCGACGAAATTGAAAGTTTAGTAAACGAACTTTACGAACCTTCCGACAGCAAAACCGATATTGAAACCGCTGTTATGAATGCCATAAAACAAAAATTTGGCTTTTATTACGATTTAGAAAGCTTCGAACCGCCAATATTATTCGGACGGTTTATTTTTAAGAAAGCTACCGTTTTTTGCGCTCCTACTTACAACGAAAATGAATAAAGCCATGGAAAAATTTATAATTGGTAAATCTACCGAAATTATTTTCGAAAAATCGGCATACTTCGACAATGAAAGTATTGAAAAAAAACATTTATTCCATACCGATAAGCCCGGAGTAAATTTAATAGGCAACAAAGGCAAATTTACACTTTTGCACGGCAACCAAGCCCAAACATTTATAATTTACTTATTTACAATGCTTTTACAAAAAGTAAATCTTTTAAATTTCACTTTGCCGGCAAACGCCTCCGACGTTCTTTTTTTTAATCCTACCTATTCCGATAAACTTAAAAAAACATTTTACGGTTTTAGTAAATTCGATTTTTCGCGCGCTCCTAAGTATAACGATTTGTCGAAAATGACAAAAGCCGAAAGGCTTTATATGTTGCAAAGCATATTGTCAAACTATTCGAACAGCATCGAAAATTTGGGTAACAATAAAATTGCTTTGATTGTATTAGATTCAATTGAAAAATTTTGTTTAGCCGACGAAACCGAAACAAATTATTTTCTTCGAACATTAAACAGTTTTCAAAGTTTTCACACTTTTTTAATTTTCGATACCGATAAAAACAAGCTATTCGAAAAATTGTACGAACGTGCCGAAACTGTTATTCATATAAACAGCATACCGGAACCCGACGGAACCGATTATGACGATACGGAACCGCAACCCGACGAAACCGAATAGTACAAAACTTTGAATTATCAATACAAAATTTTGTACAAATTCAATTTATTGGACAGTAAAACGACTGCAAAAAACTTTGTCCTTTGTGTTTTTTGCGGTTTTACTGTTATTTGCCTAAACTTTTTAAACTAAAAATATGAAAATTGTAATTTTAAGCGCAAGCCCAAACAGTTCGGCAACAAAAAGCATAATTGCAGCCGGTGAAAAAAGAAAACACGAAATGACGGTATTAGACCCGGCATATTTGTATTTATTAATTTCGGACGCTGTAAATGGTTACGACCGTGTTTATGACGGTTACAATAAAACCTACAAACCGGAACGAATAAAACTTACTGATATTGATGCAGTAATTAGCCGTATAGGTTCTAATTTACAATACGGTTGCTCCGCCTTGCATCATTTAAAGTATAACTTAGGTATTTTTACCACACAAAGCCCCCACGGACTTTTAAACGCAGCGGATAAATTGATAAGCCTGCAAAAAATTTCTGCTGCAAAAATTAGGGTGCCTAAAACCGTAATGGCAAATGACCCGGTACATTTAAACTGGATGTTGGAACAAATCGGAGGTTTACCTGCAATTGCTAAAATGTTGCAAGGGAGCCAAGGTATTGGAGTAATTCCTTTATATTCCGAAAATCAAACCATTGCAACGCTGCAAAGCTTTTACAAACAAAAAGTAAATTTGTTATTGCAACAAATGATTGATACCGGTACAAATGCAAAAGATATAAGAGCCATTGTAATTGATAGTAAGGTAGTGGTAGCAATGGAACGCACCAGCGAGAATAAGAACGACGTAAGAGCAAACCTAAGCTTAGGAGGCAGCGGTAAGAAGATACAACTAAGTAAAGAAGATGAAGAGATATGTATTAAAGCCGCCAACGCTTGCAGTTTAACCTGTGCAGGAGTAGATATAATGAAAGACAAAGACGGTAAAACCTTTGTAATTGAAGTAAACGGCAACTATGGTTACAAGGTTGAAGAGATTACTAAAACCGATATAAGCACTCCACTAATAGAATATTGTGAAAAAGGCGTAAAAGAAGACAAAAAAGCAACTGAAAATAATAAAAGTTATTCAAACCAAATTTTATTAGATATGGCAAACAGTCTGCTTATGTAAAATATTTTCTGTTTTTAGTTGGTCTGTTAAGCCGGTGCAAGTGTGTACCGGCTTTTTTAATCATATTTCCCGAA
>JAIFNC010000059.1 GCA_020047935.1 Bacteroidota bacterium | reverse complement strand
ACCTGAAATATAAACCAAACTCAACGCCAAAATGGTAAAAAAAATTCTACTGTTCATTCTGTTTCTTACTTACAATATAGGCTACAACAAAGCATTTACTGTGCACAATTTTACCGAAAACCAAGTTGGTCTAGTATTGCAACAAACCATTAAGGCCGACCCAATAGGTGCACCCGGAACTATAACCGGCAGCCTAACCGATGGTTCTATAATAAATACAGTTAACGGAAGCCCGGTAAATGCCACAAACTTTAGCATACAGCTTAATGCCGGTATGCAAACCATTACTGTAGTTGCGGGGCTTTTAAGTTATACCGAAAACATTTATGTAGAAAGTGCCGAACCGCCAAAATTCAAAATTGAACAGGTACAACTTGCCCGCTGGTGCGATGGCTCGCAGGCTGCGGTTATGATTACCGCCAACCGAAGTGTAATTACCTCGGTTAGCCATTGGGTAAACCAAGCCATTGGCAACGATACGGCATACATTGCAACGGCTGCCGGAATGCGTACTTTTACAGTACAAGCAGGTGCATACAGTATAAACCTTCACATCGCTGTGGTTGCCGAAGAACACCCGCGAACATGGGTTCAAATTACCGAAATTATTCAACCAACATGCGCCGGAAGCAACGATGCCGAATTGGTAATTAATTACCCTGCAACTATGCAAGCGCTTACTGTAAACGGTTCTTTGGTTGCTATTAACGATACCATTAAGAGTCTTGCCCAAGGCAACAGTGTGTTGGTTTTTACCGACAATAGGCTTTGCGATTTAACTATAACCCAAGAAATAAAACCATCGGGCAATCCGTGCTTTTCGTCGTCCGATTTTTTTTCGCCTAATGCCGACGGCTTAAATGACCTTTGGATGCCGAAAGTACCTACCGGTTCGCAAGTTATTTTTACGGTGTTTTCGTATCGTAATTTGAATATGCAACCGATTGCCAAAAGAAAAATAACCGAAGGAACCGACTCATGGAACGGCACCGAATTAAACACGGGCACTGATGCTCCGGCAGGTTACTACCTAATTATTGGAACCATAAACTATCCAACTGCACTTAATTGGCAGGTTGCAAGTTTCAGAGAAATTGTTAAATTAGTCCGATAATTGCAGATTAACGAATTCAGGTTATTTATTCAACTACGATTTATATATTTGCTAATAATGAAAAAAAATATGAAACAGCTTGTTGGTACGTTGGTTGCCATTTTTTCGGGCATGTTTACCGCCGGGGCGCAGTTGGCTACCCAAGAAAACATACTTATTTCGGAGCTGTATTCGCAAAAAGGAGCCATTTCGGTGTCGCATTTGCAGGAGGAAATTGAAACCGGTATTAAAAACTCGCGATTGCGCCTGTTTGTGCCCTTCAACGCTACTCCAAAACAAACATGGGCGTTGGATGCTTCAATACAAAACCTTTCGCTGCTAAGCGACAATAGTTTGGAAACGCACCTGGGACTAAATTGGCAAATGCACCTTAGCCCTAATATTACTGGTTTTGCCGGCACCGAATTTAGGCACAGCGCATACGGTATTAACAAAATGCTTAAAACCACCATGTACTCCGACCCACTGGCGGCACCGCAAAACTTTAGCACTGTTGGTATTGGTGCGGCAGTCGGAGTATTGCATAATTACTTTTGGCTTATTGGTAAGTACAACCGGAATTTCCATGCCTCAGCATCGCAGCAAAATATTAACTATTTGCATAATAATTTACACCTTACTGCCGGTTTGCGGTTTCTTGTCAAAAATTGGGAGTTTCGGGTTCCTGCCGAAATAGAAAATGTACTTGAATTTAAGGTAGAACAACTGTTTTTTGGTACATATGTGGCGTACAATGAAAACTACCTTTCGTTCAAAACCAACACGCTATGGGACCTAAATTTTGAACTAAGCCTATTGCCTTACCACTGGCTTCGCTTAGGGGTTATGTATCAAACGCATAGTCAAACGGCTTTAAGTTCATACGGTACAAGCGGCTCATACAATTGGAAACCAAAAAATCTCGATTTATGAAATGCTTGATTTTTTCCTGCCTTCTATTGCTTTCTTTTCCTTCTTTTTCGCAAGAAATAGAACGAATTGAGGAATTGATGCAGGACGATTTCACTACATACGACAGTTTGCCCTTCAAACACCTATACCAAAAGGCGTTGCTTTACAACGGCGTATTGCATACCACGGTACTAAACCAAAACAATAATACTCAATTTTACGTTGCTTACCAATACAACGGTAGTGTTTGGAAGATAACAGAAATGGGCATACCCGGCACTTTTTATGCCGGTAACAACCTGGTAGGCAGAATACTTGCCGGCGGCACTGCCAACATAAAAGCGGTTCCCGATTTAGCCAACGAACGCGATTTTGTGCAAATGCCCGACAGTTCTGCATGGTTTACAAGCGACAAATCCGGAACATTTCAACTTTATGAATTAAAAAATAAGCAAGCAGTAAAAGTTGATATTGCCGGCATTGCCAATAAGCACCTTATAAATTTATGGAATTACGAACAGTCGTTGTTTTTCGATGTGTATAATCCCGAAACAAACAACGCAGTAAGCCATTGGTACTCCAACGGGCAATTGCAAGCGCTGCCATACGACCTTATGAGCGTTTCGTTTAACGACAGCTTATTGGTGTACATTAAAAAAGGGCAACTTTATATTAATTATAAACAGATTGACCGTAGTTTATGCAGTTTTACCTTTGCATTTACCGACACCACTTACAGCCAAGGCATAAGCTTTACTACCGAAGAAACATTGCAATTAAGCATCGATTCAAGCTCAATAATCGATGGTGTTTTAACCGAAAATACCAAAGAGCGCATTGGTAAAATGCTTGCGGAAAGTGCAAATTTGCTTAGCGAAATTAGAACGACAGAAATACTCGATAAAATAAGAAATTCAAATGACCTTGTCAGCTTTTCGTTTTCTTTTTTAGATTCGACCTACACTAATGCCCTGCAACTTAGCAAGCAAGAACAAGAACAACTGGGCATAGACACCGAAATGGTTAACGATGGAGTATTTAATGAGCAAGGCAAAGCAAAAATTTCGCAAATGCTGCAATCGGACAGTTTGCAGATAGACAAAGAGAGGCGCAATTTAATTAACAATAAAATTGATGGTATTATTAAATTCTACGGCTTTTTTGCCGATACATTTACCTACATTACATCAAAGTATCCGGTAGAAAAAATAGCCTCGAACGGCATAATTTCGGTTGAAGGCTTGGAAACCTACTTAACCGGACAAGAAAAAGGTAACAGGTATACCAAACTTTTGAGTATTTTAGCAACCCGGGCATGGGTTGAAAATAAGCAACTGAATAATACCGATACTGTTATTATTCAAGTGGGTTGCTATTCGAAAAAACTAACCGATTTTGTAGAACATGTAAAATCAATTGAAAAAATCGACGAGAAAAATTCAGTTTTTTTGAAATCTTTAAATATATATTGTATTTCGGCAGGCGGTTATTATTATTACCGAACAAAAACTTCGGTTTGCGACCTACTGCTGCTGAAAAAAGCCATATACTTCGATAAACCGTTCATTATTAAAAATAACATATAAAATGAAACATATACTTTGCGCCTTGGTATATTTACTGGTTACGGCAACCGCAACGCAAGCACAGTTCAATTTTCATTGGGCGTTTCCTTATTTTGTACACAATAACATGGAGGTAAAAAACGGAAACAAAAACATTTTGGTGTTTACCAAAAACAAAGAACAAAATGGTTTTAAACAAGCGCAACTAAAAAACTGGGGTAAAACAAACGGTTTTTATTACGCCAAATCGTTAAACGAAATTACACTGCGAAGCTATAAATTTATTTGTACCGATGGCACCATAGCCATTGCCGATATTGAAAAATTGCACAACGAAATGCCAAAAAATGTGTTGTTTTTTATTCATAGAACCGCAGAACAATGGTCAACAGATGTTGAGCTGCTTCAACGAATACTGCTCGAACGACCGGGTTGGGCATACGGCGGCAATCCGTACGACCCAAAAACACCAATTATTCGTTCGAATAAAAGTATTTTTTTAAAATATCAAATAATATTGGGGCGTGAGGCACCGGGCGAAGGACTTTAAACGAAAATTTTGAATGATTGAATTCGTAAATTCAATCATTCAAAATTACAGCACCATTCCGGCATATTTTCAGTTCCGGTTATAAAACTGCCTATTAAACCTCAGGCAGTATTTCGTCTAAAATTTTAATATCTTTAATCATCAATTGCAAATTGGTATTGCCACGGTATTCATTCTCGTCTACCGCATAGCAAATACTTACGGGCTTGCCCGATTTTAAATGTTCGAAATAATTACCGAACGAAAAAGCAATACCGGTAAAAATATAACCTCGCTCGTCAACCAAATCGACTTTCAGGTGGGTTTTATCGGCTCCTACACGCCGTGAATAGCCCGAATCGCACACATTTTCGGTAACAAAAACGGGTGCCATATTTTCGGGGCCAAACGGTGCAAATTGTTTCAAAATTCGGTAAAATTTTGGAGTTATTTGCTCAAAATTCAATTTGGCATCTACTTCTATTTTAGGCGTAAGCATTTCATCGGTAATAGTTTGGGCAACTATAGCTTCAAAGCGTTCGATAAAAATGGGTACATTTTCGAGCTTCATGGTTAATCCGGCAGCATACATGTGCCCGCCAAAACCTTCGAGCAAATCGGAACAGGCATCAATGGCATTATACACATTAAAACCCACCACCGACCTTGCCGAGCCGGTTGCTTTACCGTTGGATTCGGTTAAAATTATGGTAGGGCGGTAATATACCTCGGTTAAACGCGAAGCCACAATACCAATAACTCCTTTGTGCCAATCGGCTTTAAAAAGCACAGTCGATTTTTTATTCTTATAAATCTTGTTTTTTTCAATAATGCTAAGCGCTTCCTGCGTAATTGTTTGGTCAAGCGATTTTCTTTCAACATTATAACTGTCAATATCTTCGCCCATTTCGCCGGTAATAGTGTCTTCGTCGGCAACCATTAATTCCACGGCTTTTTTTCCGGAATGAATTCGCCCGGCAGCATTTATTCGCGGACCTATTTTAAATACCACATCCGAAATATTGCTTTCCTTCGACTCAATTCCGGCAATCGATTTCAGCATTTTTAAGCCGGGTATCGGGTTTTCATTTAGTTTTTTCAATCCAAAAAAAGCCAACACACGGTTTTCGCCGGTTATAGGCACAATGTCCGATGCAATGCTAACCGCCACCAAATCGACATATTCGGTAACTTCGGCAAAATCGATTCCTTCGTTTTTTGCAAATGCTTGTATAAGTTTAAAGCCCACGCCGCAACCCGAAAGTTCTTTGTACGGATATTCGCAATCGGCACGCTTTGGGTCCAGCACCGCAATTGCTTTGGGCAGTTCGTCGCCCGGAGTATGGTGGTCGCAAATTATAAAGTCTATATTTTTGCGCTTGGCGTAGTTAATTTTATCTACGGCTTTTATTCCGCAATCCAGTGCAATAACCAACGATACGCCGGTTTGGTCGGCATAATCAATTCCTTGAAACGAAATGCCGTAGCCTTCGCTGTAACGGTCGGGCACGTAATAGTCAAGGTTCGAATATCGCTTTTTTAAAAACGAATACACAAGCGCTACAGAGGTCGTTCCATCAACATCGTAGTCGCCGTAAATCATTATTTTTTCGTTTCTGAAAATAGCCAATGCCAATCGGTCTACGGCCTTTTCCATATCTTTCATCAGAAAAGGGTCGTGCAATTGGTCGAGGGATGGCCTGAAAAATTCGCGAGCCTGCTTGTAGGTATTAATATTTCGCTGCACCAACAAGGTAGCAATACCGGTATCCACGCCCAGCTCGCGTGCCAAATATTCTATTTTTTCGTTTGAAGCTTGCTCACGAAGTACCCAATTTTTTTTGTTCATAATGTGTTAGTGTGAAGATTTACTCCCGTACGCCAAATCACCGGCATCGCCAATGCCCGGTACAATGTAGCCTTTTACGGTAAGCTCATCGTCAACAGCACCCACCCAATACGTAACGCTTTGGTTCGAAAGACGTTTCATGCAATAATCCAAGCCTTCTTTTCCGGCAATAAGCGACACAATATGCACATGCTTCGGTTTTCCGTGTTCGAGCAATGCATTGTATGCCAGCACCATTGAGGCACCGGTTGCAAGCATTGGGTCCGAAAGTACTACTACTTTGTCGGTTAAATCGGGCGAGGCAATATACTCCAGCTCAATTTCAAATTCGTTGTCTTTACCATATTTTCTGAAAGCCGAAATGAAAATATTTTCAGCATGGTCAAAAAAGCTTAACATGCCATTGTGTAAAGGCAATCCGGCACGCAAAATAGTGCCTAAAACCACTTTGTCGGTTGGCACTTCAACCTCGGCTACTCCGAGCGGTGTTTGCACTTCTTTAATAATGTAGTTTAATTTTTTGCTTATTTCGTAAGCAAAAATCATCCCGGCGCGTTCCAGATTAATACGGAATCGCATGGGGTCTTTCTGAATGTTTTCGTCTCGAATTTCGGCTATAAACTGATTGAAAATCGAGTTTTTCTCACCTAAATTATATATCATTTGTTTTAGCTTTTGTTCCCTTTTATACCACAAAGATAACAATAAATAGCGTTATTTTTTCAGAAAACGAAACGGAAACGGTAAATTATTTATTTTTACACTCGGGTACTTGTAAGGTTTGGCACCAAATCCGGCATAAAAACGCGCCACGCCCGGCAGCATAGAGCCTTCAAAATCGAGTACAATATTTTTTTCGGCATTGATTTTTATATACTTATCAACTAAATAAAATCCGGCACCCAACGTTTTACCTTCTTTGCTTGAAACTAATATAAGTAAAATTGTTTTCCCGTGTGTGTGCAAATAAAAAGCCGCACTAAGTAAGGTATTGTTTTTGTCGTATACGCCATAAGTATAGCCAACTCTAAACCGAATTGCTGAAATAATAAGCCGTTTAAGCGTATCATAATCTTCCGGTTTGTGCTTAATGCTATCCGAGCCAATATTTTCTTTGTAAAAATTAATCAGTTCATGTGCCGACATTCCTTCAACGCCGTACAACCCATTTTTTTCCGATTTTCGCAAATTCCTGCGCGCATTATAGCTGTACTTTTCATGCAATTTCGGATAGTTTTGCACCAAATCCATTTGGTAAGTAAGGCGCGGGTTTGAATAATGCAAATACCGGTCTAACTTATTGAAAGTATTTAAGTTAATTTCAATAAATCGGTACTTCTTAGGAATTGCATCCAACATTAGTTCAATTAAGTTGGGGCTTAGTTCTTCGGTACTAAAAACGCCCAATTGCTGCGTAAATAATGGCTGAAAAAGATAGCTTATAGCCAATTTTTTGTTGCAAGTTAAAGGCATTACGTACGAATAATCATCAGCAACCAGCGCTTCCCATTCGGGGTGCACAATATCCAAATACCACGAATACGCATAGGGCATTCCGTTTACGGCGTTTGCAATTGCGGTGTCCCACTTAATGGTATTTACCTCGTGGTTTTTTAAATGAACTATGTTTAGCGCTTTATCCAATGCCTGCATAATTTTAGAGTGTGCAAATATACCTTATTTTTTTCAGAATTATTGAACTCCGAAAACGTTTCGTTGTGCCAAATAGATACAAATATTCCGTTTACGTTGGCAATTTGCGCAATTATTTGGGTAATTCGTTCGTTGGCTTGTTCCCGGTTTAGTTTTAAGTACTCGAATAAACTTACGTCCATAACCTGAAAAGGTATAACCGCCAAACGGGTGCTTTTATTTTCTTTTAGGTCGAAAAACAAATGTTTATTGCATGTTCCGGCTCTAAAACCAAGGGCACTTGACCATCCCATGGTAAAATCGGTTTTAAAACCGAGTTCAATTAAATTGCGGTAAGTTGAAGGAAAAGAAAGCTTTAAGTAATGTTGTCTGGAAGTTGAAATAGCCGTATTGGTTATTGCGCTTAGTCGGTGCAGTTCGGTTTCGAGTATTTTTTTGTTGAAATTAGACTCAAAACCCGGATGCAGACCAACCGAATAGTTGCGTGCCAGCGCTGCCATTTTATCTCTGAAACGCTTATTTTTGTAAGAAATATTTTTGTCGAATTTTCCGAAATCGGCAACCGAAACAAAAAAGTGCAAATTTTCAATATCGGTGTGCAACGCTTCAATTAAATCGAAGGTTTGAAACGGGTCAGGTTTTAAGTTTAGTAATACTTGCACTTTTTCCGCTAAAACTTCGAAATTACCTTTCTTCAAATTAATAAAAAAAGAAGCTGCCGTACGCCAGAACCCCTTGCCTTTGTGGGCATAAAAACTGTCGATATCGATGGTTGGTATAAATTCGAATTTTTTATGTTGAAAAGGCTGAAATTCAACATCGGGAATTGCATAAGCGGTTTGTTCATCGAACCGTTGGTATTTATCTGTTTTGTGGGGTAAATATTCTTCGTAACGGCTTAATAAATAGAATGCAGCACTAAAAATATCGTGGGGAAATGCTGCTTTTTCCGAAGTTTTAAAAAAGAAGGGCAGTCCGCCGATAAATTCAGGTTTTTCGGGTATTATTTCGCGAACTTCGCATTCGTTTAACAATCCGTGCGGAACCATTTGCGGAATTGAATCGAGCGGTAAAGCGGAGTAATTCAATATTATTTCATCCCCAAAATCATCCGGAATTTCGGTAATTATGCTATAATTTATTCCCGCAACTTCTGCAAACAAAAAATTGGCAATATAGGTTAATCGTTCGCTTGGTTGATTGGTAAAAAGAAGCATTGGTTAGTTTTTAAATTGTTCCCTGCACAACATTAATACAATAACCCGAACATCCAAAGCGGAATTCGGTTTCCGAAACCAATTTCAATATCGGCAACAGCCAAATACGAATTTTCAATATTAGCAATTTGGCTAAAACCTTTATTCTTACCACCAACTTCAAAAATAA
>JAIFNC010000327.1 GCA_020047935.1 Bacteroidota bacterium | reverse complement strand
CGAAAGCCTAATAATGCCTGCACCTTTTGTTCCAATCCAAACATCGGCACCATTGCGTGTGTTACAAATTGAATAAATGTATTGCGCATAAGCATGTTGCGGTATATCGCCAAAACTAATCTGTTTGAAATTGAAAATATTGTCTTTAGTAGCTGTGTTCATTAAAAATAATCCATCGCCCCAAGTGCCTATCCACAAATTATTGGCACCATCTGCTGAAATTGAAAATACGGTACGATTGGCATCGTTATTAAAAAAAGAGGTAAATTTCTTTGGTTTATTATCAACCTTATAAACACCGTGCTGAGAACCGAGCCATAAAATACTGTTTTTATTTTCGAAACTGGTTTGGATAAGCGGGTTCAGCTTTTGGTTTAACCCGGAATAAAACTGAATAGGTGTCGAGGTTTTTTCTTTGTCGTTAATAAGGTAGAAGTTGTTCTGACTGGTTAACCAATAACTGTCGGTTCCAAAATTAGCAACGCTTATCGATGGTATATATTCCGGTATTTTGCGGCTATTAATAGTAAAAAAATTCCCGTTGCTGTAAGCGTCTTTTTCGGGAATCAAACTGTATAATCCGCTTTTTGAACAAATCCATAGTTTATTGTTATGCCCGAGCATGTACGATACATAAGTTGAAATTTCGGGTACTACCGACAGAAACTTACCGGTAGCCGGATTAAATCGAAAAACACCATTGTTACTGCCAATCCAAAAACTTCCAAATTTATCCTTAACTATGGCAGTAATCATTAGCAAGTTCGTTTTCCCGTTTGTAATTTGGTGTAAAGGGAAAACGCTAAATTTCTTGTTTTTATAATGCAACAGGTTTTCGCTGGTTCCTATCCAAATACTCTTGTCGGTGTCTTCAATAATTGTGTAAATATTTCTGAGTTTTAGTCCACCAACACTGTCGAAGCGCTCTATAGCGTTGTTGCTTATATTGAATGAAAACAACCCCTGCCCGTAGGTTCCTATCCAAACTAAACTGTCGGAGGCGGAATAAAGGCAGAATATTTTTTTTGGCAACATTCCATCGTACTTCGAGGTATAATTAATAGTCTGATTTCCATCGTATCTGAAAAGACCATTCCATCCGCCAATCCAAAGAAAACCCAACTTATCTTCCATTATTGCATTAATGCCGTCTTCATTCAACACTTCGTTGAGGTCGGGTTTTTCAACAAAAAGAATTTTAGGGTTTTGCCCGAAAATAGCACCCGAAAACAGAAATATACTTATTGTTGCTAATAGTTGGTACAATTTCATTGTGTGAATAAATTTTATTTTTTTTGGCAAACCGGTTCATTATATTCGAACCACGAAATTTCGACAGCTTAATTTCGATAACAAAGATATAAATTAGACTAAAATGAGGTGATGTAAATATTATTAAATAGAGGGGAGAAATCTAACAACGAATGAATAATATTTTTAAGTGGTTTATAATCAGCACTTAAATGAATTAATTTAAACCATTTTTTTTGAAAAAAAAGTGCAATTTCGAAATAATTATCCCCTGCATCCGGTACTTTATTAACCCAATAGAATGAATAAGATAGATTATTTTTATAAAATCAAAATCGCTTCATTTCTTTTGAGTAAAAGTAATGAATATATTTTGCACCTGATAATTTCAGGGAACCAAATTTTTTAATTATTATTAATTAAACATTCTTTATGGAGGTATTATGAAAAAAACGTTACTTTTATTTTTAATTAGTCTTGGTTTTGTTTTCGCGGTCAGCGCGCAAACTATTACCGGCGTGGTTACCGGAGCTGACGACGGTCAGCCGATTCCCGGAGTAAATATTATTGAAAAGGGAACTAATAATGGAACTATTACCAACTTATATGGAGCTTATTCGCTTAAAGTATCGGGAACCGGTTCTGTGTTGGTTTTTTCTTTTGTAGGTTATAATCCTGCTGAAATTTCGGTAGATGGTTTAACTAAAATTGATGTAAAATTAACATTACAAGATGTTGGTTTAAATGAAGTGGTAGTGGTTGGCTACGGAACCATGCGAAAAAGCGATATTACCGGCAGCGTGGCATCGGTTAATGTAGATGATATTAAAAAAGTATCTACGGTTGATGCAGCTCAAGCACTTCAAGGTCGGGTAGCAGGCGTAAATGTAATGTCGAATTCAGGAAATCCGGGTTCGGGTGTTAAAATCAGAGTTAGAGGTATTGGTACCATTAATAATTCCGACCCGCTGTTTGTTGTCGATGGTTTTCCGGTGAGCGATATTAGCCACGTAGCACCAACCGATATTGCAAGCATTGAGGTACTTAAAGATGCTTCGGCAACCGCTATTTATGGTTCAAGAGGTGCAAATGGTGTTATTCTTATTAAAACGCGCACCGGAACAAAAAACGGTAAACTCGAAATTCAGGCAAGCGTTTTAACAGGTTTTTCAGAAGTTACCCGAACCTTAGACCTTGCCGATGCAACGCAATTTGCTAATGCACGCAAGGCAATTGGCAACACCGACGAAATTATCAATTACGTACTCGACCAACAAACCGCCGGCAATTACCTAAAAGGTACCGATTGGCAAAAAGAAATTTACCGTCAAGGAATAAGTACGCGCTACAATTTGAGCATTAGAGGCGGCAACGATAGCTATGCTTTCGACCACGGTTTTACCTATTCTTCCGATAAAGGAACCGTAAAAGGAACCTATATGGATAAATTAATGTTCCACTCTAATAATGAATTTAGCTTAAGCAAAAAAGCTAAAATTGGCTTAAACTTTAACTATGTTCATTACGAAAAACCGGGCGAACGAAGCGATTTTTATAGCGGTACAATTCCCGGTGCACTCCGTTCAGATCCTATTTCAACTGCATGGGATAATTATACTAATTTCTATGGCGAAGTTTACTACTCGCAAGCTGCTACAAATCCGGCATTAGCTATTTATTTGGCAGGCAAACAAAAATCGTTGGGCAACAAAGCAATGGGTAATTTTTACCTTCAGTTAGACAACATTTTATTGAAAGGTCTTTCTTTCCGCTCGCAATTTGGTACTATCATCGATTTCAACGATCAGAAAAATTATAGCCCCAAGTATTTTATTACACCTACCCAAAAAAATGACGATGCTACTTTATACCAAGGCCGCAGTTTTGGCATGAACTGGGTAAATACCAACTATTTTTCGTACAACAAAAGCATTAGTAAATTAAATGTAAATGCAACTTTGGGTATGGAACTGCAAGCAAGCAAATGGTCCGATATTCATGCAACCGGTTATGACGTACCTGAAATTGCCAGTTTGCAATATTTAAGCGCTCACAAGGATGCCGTAAAATTCGATTTAGGTGGCGGACAAGGCGAAAACCGATTGGCTTCGACTTTTTTTAGAAGTAATTTTGCTTGGGACCAAAAATACGTGTTAACCGGTACAGTTCGTATGGACGGAAGTTCGAAATTTACACCCGAACAACGTTGGGGTTATTTTCCTTCGGTTGCAGCTAGCTGGAATTTGGATAAAGAAGCTTTCATGAGCAGTATTGCAAATGTTTTACCAAGCTTAAAATTGCGTGCCGGCTGGGGTACCGTTGGTAATCAAGGCAGTGCCGGAAATTTCGATTATGTTTCGAGCGTTAATGGCGGTTATATGTATGCCCTTAATGGTATTCCGGTTGAAGGTGCAGTACAAGAGCAACTTGCCAACGAAGAATTAACTTGGGAATCTGCAGAACAAATAAATTTGGGCGTCGATTTCGGTTTATTCAATAATGCCTTAACCGGTACAATCGATTATTTTATACGAAACACGAAAGATATGATTCTGCAACGCCCAATACCAATTTATGCAGGTAAGAAAAAACCTGCCGTAAATGCCGGTACAATGCAAAATAAAGGAATCGAATTTTCTTTAAATTATTCGCATTATAAAGGCGATTTCAAATTCGATGCAGGTATAAATCTTGCTTTTATTAAAAACCAAATAACCAGTTTGGCAGGCGGCGACCCTATAAGAGGTGGTGGCGCAGGTAGAATGGGCAATAGCACAAAAACCGAGGTAGGAAAAGAAATAGCATATTTCTTCGGTTATCAGACCGACGGTATTTTTAAAACTCAAGAGCAACTGGATGCGTACAAAAAAGACGGTATAGCAATTCAGCCAAATGCAGGTTTGGGCGATGTAATTTTCCGCGATAATAATGGAGATGGCAAAATTACCGAACTCGATATGGCTTACCTCGGAAGTGCCAGTCCGGATTTTACCGGCGGATTCAATTTAAATGTTGCTTACAAAGGACTCGACTTGGTGTTGTTTATCAATGGTTCTTATGGAAACGAATTAGTAAATTCGATGTATCAGACGTTGTACAGTTCAAAAATGTTCGAATGCAATATTAGTACCGATATGGCTGTAAATAGTTGGTCTGCTGCAAATCCAACCTCCGATATTCCGCGCCTTAATGCAGCCGATTTAAACAAAAACACCGAGAATTTCTCCGATTTATATGTTGAAGACGGTTCGTACATGCGACTAAAGAACTTACAAGTTGGGTATACCATTCCTGCTAAATACAGCTCGAAAGTGCATATTAAAAATATCCGAATCTATACTTCGATGGACAATTTATGGACATTAACCAATTACAGCGGTTTAGACCCCGAATTATTTGGTTTGTACGGTAATCCGTTTTACTATGGTGTTGATATGGTAAACTACCCACAACCGCGCACCTACTCACTTGGCGTTAATGTTACATTCTAAAAAAATCAGAAAAATGAAAAAGTTTCTCTTTATAATATCTGCAGCTCTGGTAATTACTTTTTTGGGCTGTAACGACTTCCTTGATTTAGAGCCGCAAGGAGCCGAAAATAGTGGCAATTTCTTCGATACAAAAGAAAATGGAACACGTGCAATTATTGGTATTTACGATATGTTGCAATTGGACAAAGGTGCCGGTCCCGATGGTCAATGGATGGGGCATCACCACGATTTCTTCATGGGCGATATTCGTTCCGACGACGCAGAAAAAGGAAGCAACGACGGCGATTACGGCTCAATGTGGGAAATGGTTGAATACACCATGACTCCGCAAATTGGCTTCGCAAACGACTTCTGGATACATGGTTACTGGGGTATTTCGCGCACAAATTATGCACTCGATAACCTGGAATCGGTAACTTGGGATCCGGCGGTTCGCGATCGTTTAATTGGTGAAGCATCTTTCTTTAGAGCCTATTTTTATTGGTATTTAGTTCGAATTTATGGAGGCGTGCCTTTATTCACAACCTCGGTAAAACCTTCGGATTTTGGCAAAGTTAAACGTGCTTCGCTTAACGAGTGCTACACGCAAATAGCTGCCGATTTGCTTAAAGCTGTTGAATTATTGCCCGAAAAAAGTACAATCCCCGTAAACGAAACCGGTAGAGTTTCTAAAGGTTCGGCCAGAGCACTTTTAGCTCGTATTTATATGTACCAAATTGGTACCGACCTTGCAAGCAAAACAACTTGGCAACAAGTTTACGACCAAACCAACGCCGTTATTGCATCAGGCGAATATGCCTTAGTAAGCAACTACGCCAAACTTTGGGAAACCGAAAACAAAAACAACGAAGAAACTATTTTTGATGTACAATTTGGAGTAGGTGCAAGCGACAAAGCGCCAACGGCTATTGGAACTAATTGCTTCAATTTTCAAGGCAACAGAAAAGATGATTCGGGCTGGGGTTTTAACAATCCGACTCCCGATTTGGTTGCTGCTTATAATGTTGCTGCTACCAACGACCCGCGCCTATCATGCGTTGTTTATGGCGAAAAATTCAATAATGGTGTACTTTATGGTATTAAAAGAAAATACGACCGTAATGAACAAGGTTCCGACTGGTTAAACCGCAAAGCAGCCCTACCTGCTAAGCCTGCATTGGCAAAAGCCGCCGATAGAAACATCAAAATTATTCGATATGCCGATGTGCTTTTAATGCATGCTGAAGCTTGTTGGAATTTAGGTAAGTTCGATGAAGCTAAAGACAAATTAAACTTGGTTCGTGCTCGCGCTCGCAACAGTAGCTACTGCATGGGTTATGCCGAGGGCAAAATGGACTATAGCGCAGTTCCAACTTCGGTAAATCTACCTGATATTACATCTGTTGGTGACCAACTTTTGCAAGATATTTGGAAAGAACGCCGATTAGAATTAGCCATGGAATCGCTTCGTTTCTATGATTTAGTAAGAACAGGTCAGTATTTTGATGCACTTGACGCAGAAAAGAACACAAAACGTGCTGCCGGTTTAACTTATGGCTTGGGCGATAAAGCATACAAACAATTCCCCGGTCTTAAAGCTAATGGTTTGGCCAAATCAATTGATGGTCCGAAAGGAAATAAAGTACCATTATTACCAATTCCTCAAACGGAAGTTCTGGCTTGGGGAATGGAGCAAAACCCCGGATATTAATAAATAAAAAGAATAATTGTGAAATAGCCATAAGCACAAATCTTCATACAAATCGAAAATGAATGTTTATGGCGAATTCCATCTGACAACTAAAAAATAAATTATACACAGATGAAAAAAAATATATTTCGAATTGCATTTTTTACGGCTATTGCAATGTTAAATTTGAATTGCCAGAAAGAAGCGCTGTTCAGTGAAGATTATGACATAAGTTTACCTGCCCCGGTAATTTCAAAAATTTCTGAAGAATCGCCTTTTGTCGGAACTCAAATTGTACTAACCGGTACGAATTTGAATACTGTAAGCACGGTTGCAATTGGTGCAAATGTTTTTAAAATTGTAAGCCAAACTGCCGAAACAATTACGGTTGAAGTACCTCGCACGGTTGAGGCCGGCCCGTTAACCTTGGTCAATAAATACAAACGTACGTTAATGACAATTCAAATTTTAAAACCTCAGTTTTATGTTGCAAAAGTTACCTCGTGGCCTACCGAAATACAACGAGGCAAACCTTTTGTTTTGAAAGGCGAAAATCTTGATTTGCTCAAAGAAGTTAAAATTGCCGGAAAAACAGTATCGGTTTTCGGTTCAGCTTCTGCAACAAAAGTATCGTATGCTTCATCGGGGGTCGAATTGGGCGAGGCTGCCGTAATTGAAATTACACCAAAAACCGGCGAGAAGCAAACCTCTGCAGCTATTCCGGTAGTTGCACCTAAAAACACCTACATACCAAAGCAAACGCTTAATATAGTTGACTTCGATTTGCCATACACCGTGGTAGGTGGCGATGCAGTTGCAAGTTGCACTTACGGCGAAATTGCCGGTTTCTTCGGTAAAGGTTTTGAAGTGAAAGCAGCTCAAGGAAATGGTTGGAATGGTATTTATTTGAAAATTGAAAGCAACAACGGTGGCAAAGGTTTCGATTTATCGACCTATACTCGTCCGTGTTTTACGATGCTTGTCAATACAAAAGGAAGTTTTGGCTACGTGCAACCAATTGTTACTTCGGGCGGAAGTTTTGAAGATAAACATTTAACCGGCGCTTTTGGTTACGGCGACGATTATAAAGTAAAAACAGATGGTTGGGAATGGCGTTCTTACGATTTGGCTGCTTTGGGTTTCTCTGCCGCTAAAGGCAATTTGGAAAAATTTGGTATTCAGTTCCGCGGTGGTAATGTAGGCAACGGAAATACCGATGCGTTCTATATTGCTGTTGACCAAATAATGATAACCGACGGCCCGGTTAATCCTTCCTTAATTTGGGATGCTGAAGTTGCCGGCGGTGGCGACTTACCCATTTCGTTTAATGGTGGTTCGAACTTAACCGGCTATTCGCAAGGTGCAAATTATGCAACGTATAAATATACCGTAGGTTCCGACACTTGGGCTTGGTTGGGCAATTTGGCTTCAATTGATAATTTGACACTTGACCCGAATGTATATGCGAATGGTATTTACCTAAACTTTTTGGTAAACACGGGCGATACCGAAGGCTATGCCGGATTCCAGATTGTTCAAGGCGCTAATAAATTGGCTAACCAGAAATTAGATATTGCCTATGGCGATAATTATAAATTCAGACCAACAAACAGCAAATGGGAATGGCGTTCAATGAAGTTTGATATTAATACTTGGGATGTTTGGGGAGGCTCTGCCGATAAATTCGACCTTTCTAAAGCATTTACCTTAAGTGTTTATGCTCGCGGTGGTAATATAGGTTCGGGGGTTAATGCGCAACTCCATATGGACTATTTCATATTTACAACTGTTCCGCTCGATCCGAACTTAATTTCGGAATAAACACTATTCTTTAAGAGGCTGTTTAGGAGCAGCCTCTTTTTTTTTTCTACTGTTACAACTTTATGTTAATTTGCTGTTATTGAAGAATCAATCGTCAAAACTGTTTTCGTTTGTTTTTCCTGTAAAATCCAGCTTATAATTTCACCAAATTATTTTTCAAGGCAAATTTTACCATTTCAACCGTGCTTTTAAATTCATCGAAAAGCCTTCAACATAAAGTTTTAAAATTTCTTTTTCGCGTTGGGTTAGCGAGTATTTGGTTATTTGGTCGGGCGTATTGCCTTTTTTTACCGAGTTTAAATAGTTCTTCATCAGGTTTTTCGAAATGCTTGGTGCATAATATTCCTCGCCACCCTGAATTTGCCTAATTGCCTCAAGCAGCATTTCTTTGTTGGTATCTTGTTTTGGCAGAATGCCTTTTGCGCCGGCTTTTAATTTTTTCGGTAAGTTCAATGCCGGTCATGTCGGGCATCGAAATATCGCTGATAACCAAATCGGGCTCGTGTAATTTAACCAACTCTAAGGCTTGCTTTCCGTTTGAAGCGCAACCGATAAAATCGATGTCGCTTTCGTCGGTTATCATTATTTTCACGCCTTCGCGAATTATTTGGTGGTCGTCGACCAGCAGAATTTTTATTTTTTCCATACTACGTTGTTTTATAAACTTTTAGTCTTATGGTAGTTCCCTCGCCGGGGAAGGTTTCAATATCGAAAGTTCCGTTCAGCAAAATGCTTCGTTCGCGCATATTAAACAAGCCTTTGCCCAAGCCAAAGTTTCCCGAATTATAATCGAATCCTTTGCCGTTATCTTCAATCATTAGTACCAAATTCGATTGTGTATCGGTTAATTGTATTTGAATTTGCGTTGCTTCGGCATGTTTAATGGCGTTATTTAAGGCTTCTTGTACAATTCGGTATAAATAAATTTTTGTTCGTTCGTTTAAGTAGTTAAACTTTCCGAATGCCGAAAACTCAATTTGTATTTCGGTATTTTTCTGAATCTGTCGGCATAAGTTTTCCAGTGCTATTTCTAAACTAAAGTCGAGCAAACCTGCCGGTGCCAAGTTGTACGATATTTTTCGCAATTCATCTATCGAACTGTTTACCTGAAACTTAAGTTCGTTAATTTTAGTTTCGTCGGCTAATTCTTTTCTGCTGATTAAATTTT
>JAIFNC010000168.1 GCA_020047935.1 Bacteroidota bacterium | reverse complement strand
TGACATTTTATACTTATCTATTAACGTTTTATTATTTGAATAGTCGATATATCCCAATGACAAGTTCATGATAAAAGCATTGCTTTTATTTTTATTTAAGAGTCTTGTTGAAAACATTGGTCCGATAAACGAAATTGTTAAATCATCGCTCATTTTGCCATATGCTACATTTCCATTATTATATTGAAGATAGATATCATCCAAACTATTTGATGATTTCAAAACATAATACTTTACTCCAACTCCTAATGGTTCAGTAAAGTAATACGTTAAATCGCTGCCAAAATTATATCCGGATTTCAAATCATTTACATAATTTTTAAAATCCGCGGGTACGCTCTCGGCAACTTTTGCTGTTAAGTAACTATAACCACCATTTACTGCAAACCTAAAATGTTTATAGTTCTCAAAGCCTATAACTTTTTCCTTTGGTACTTCACCGGTCTGTCATTATGCTTAAAAGTGAAATACACAAAATCATTTTTCACTTTGGTTATTTTACAATTAATAGAGTCGCCTTCGCTTGTAATAATTAAATCCTGAGCAACTATTGAATTAGCAATGACTGCTAAAAGTGCAAAAATGAATATTTTTTTCATTGATTTTTAGCTTTAAATGATTCAAATTCAGCTTTTCCCGTTTTACTATTAACTAATTCAATTTTAGGACGTCCAACAAATGCTCCCATAGTAATTCCACAACGTACATAGTATATTTTTCCCATTTTAATATCAATCGGCGCTTCTGATTTTGCTTCAGTTCTAGCCCACAAGGTATTAATTCCATCTTTTTTAATACGAAGTGTAGTTTTATAATTATTTTTCACTCTACAAATAACAGAATCGCCAAGATACAAATCATAACCAACTAATGCTCCGGCACCACTATAACGATAAATATTTAAGATAGCATAATCAACATCTAACAACACCTCCTCTTCTACTTTTGGTGTATAGGTTGCAATATTTTCAACCCTTAATATTTTTGCTGTTATTCTGTGGCACGAACTTCCCATTGCAGTTGGCTGTTTATGTTCTATGATCTTAATAGCATTTCCGCCTGCTTTCTTTGCTTCAAGTTTAGCTTGGTCTATAACAATATCGTAACTGCATTTTGTACTAAATCCGGTGTCGCCAATTTTAACTTCACCTAAAACCTCTACGTTTTCAGGTTCCATTTGGTCCAAGCTAATAACAACAACTTCTTGTTTATAATCTAATGGCGAATAAGTTCTAATAATGCTTGTCGAGATTTTCGGGTTACATGAGCTGAAAAAAATCAGCCCTATAAAAATAAATAGTCCTTGTAATCTATTCATTGTCTGTTATATATTAATATGTTTATAGTGAGCTAAATTTTTGTTACCCCATCAAATTAATTCCGCATGCAAAAATAACAAATGATTTTATAAACGCAAAAAACCGGACTTTAAACCGGCATGTTTCACAGCAGATGTTTGCCTATGCTTTCAAAATATTAAATCGATCAAGCATTGCACAAAGGTATGGTAAATTTAAAATCGCTGCCTTTTCCTAATTCACTTTCAACCCAAATTTGTCCGCTGTGTTTTTCTACAAATTCTTTACAAAGCAATAAACCAAAACCGGTTCCCTTTTCACCGGATGTTCCGGTTGAGGTAATCGGTTTGGTGAAATCCCAAAGTTTTAATATCGTTTCTTTTTCAATTCCTACTCCGTTGTCGGATACAGTAATTGTTACATCTTCAATATTTTTTTCTGTATAAATAATTATTTTTCCGGTTCTATTTGTAAATTTTATTGCATTTGAAATCAAATTACGTAAAATAGTTTTAACCATATTTAAATCAGCCAATAAAATAGTTTTTTCTTTGTCAAAACACTGAATGGAAATTTCTTTTGTAACGGCACTGTATTTTAAATTTTCAATAATCTCAAGGCAAATATCTTCAAAAATTATCCTTTTAGGTTCAAATGTCAATTGTCCTGATTGAGATTTTGACCATAATAATAAATCGTTTAATAAATCATAGGTGTGAATTGCCGATTCGTGAATGATATTTATTTGACGTTCAATTTTACCGATGTCGTAAAATCTGATGTTTTTTGATAACAGTTCTAAAAAGCCAAGTATCGAGTTAAATGGGCTTTTTAAATCATGTCCAAGAATTGAAATAAATTTATCCTTGTCTGCATTGAGTTGAAGTAATTTTTCGTTGCTTTCTTCTATTAATAATTTTGTGGAAATTAACTGTTCATTTGTTTGACGGAGTTCTTCGTTTAATTGCTCGTATTCTTCATTTCCTGCCAATAATTCTTCATTTTGCGATTGGATTTCTTCCGTTTGTTCTCTCAATAATTTTTCAGTTAATTTCCGTTCTGTAATATCAATAAAGCTTACCAAACTTGCCCAATTCACACCTTGTTTGTCAATAATTGGAGAACCGAATATTTCAAGTTGTGTTTCTGTACCGTCAGGTCGTTTAACTAGCATATCGTCAATATGAACTGATTTACCGCACATACCCAATAGAATTGGCATTTCATCGGGCGGATAAGGTAAATTTGTTCCAATTTTATAGGCTTCATATACCTCCGATAAATTTTGTTTTGTTGCGTCGGGTAAAATACCTCGTCCAAGCAATTTTTTTGCTGTTTCATTTGCCAACAAGGGTTTACCTGTTTCGGCATCTACCATAAAAACACCTATCTGAAGATTTTCAAGCAAGGTATTAAATAGTGCATTTTGCCTGCTTAATGAAGTTTCACTTTCGTGTAATGCTTTCTCAGTTTTAACTTTTTGAGTAATATCTTCCAGACAACCAAGTAAAATTAGCGGTTGGTTGTTTTTATCGTAAATTGGAATTTTTCGAGTATGTACAATTTTTACTCCATCATTTGTTCTTAAATCTTCAATTGAAATATCGACAATTTCTTTACCACTCATTACCGAAATATCAGATTGTCGAAAATAATCCGCTTCTTCTTTTTTATCAAATAATTGATAATCGTTAATTCCTATTATTTGTTCTGATTTTGTTCCAAATGTTTTTTCTAATTCTTTATTCCAAATAATATAGTTGTATTCATTTTGAACATCTTTTGCAAAAATAGCAATTGGAACAAAATCGACAATCGTTTTGTATAGAAATAATTCATTTTCTAATTCCTGAATTCTCTTTTTTAGTTCTTCATATGTTGGTTCGACTGTCATCTGATGGTTTTTATTTATAGCTTATAACGCTTCCGGGATCCAACCTCTCCTCCATTAGTTATTTTCCGGTATAAACATTGCTGCCTTGTTGCAGAAAGAATTTTTATTCCGCATGTAAAAATAACAACTGTTTTAATAAACGCAAAAAACTTGCATCTTAACCCGGCATGTTTTACAGCAGATGTTTGCCTTTGCTTTTAAACCAATTGACGAAACGGCGAAGCCCTCACCGAAGGTAATTAAGAATTGAAGAATACTCCTATTATTGGCATCGATTCAAAATTCAACCTTCAAGATTCAAAATTCGTCTTTCAAATTTTCTTTAGTTTTCGTTGCTTATTATATTTTTTACAACTTTTCGATATTTCAAAAACCGCAATGGGCTTGCTACTTTATTGAACGCAATGCCATGCAATTTCATTAATTCTATGGTGTTATTCACGTTGTCGGAGCCTTTCAGTTCGTCAAGACTTCTAATTCGCTTGTTTTTCAACTTAAAATAAAAAATCTTGCCATTCAATAATACCGTTTGATTGAAGGACTCAATTTCGGTAAATTTTAAAGTACTTTTATTGGTTATTTTGAAACCGGCAACTGTTAAAACTGCCAACGAAACCATCAGCGAAAAGATAATGAGCAAAACTCCATTAATAAAAGCTTTAGCTTGCGCATTGTCGGTAATTTCGAATTGCTGCAATTCGGCGGAATAGTTTATTTTCATAATAGGTATGCATTATTTATATTTTCACCAGTAAAATTTTTTCTTTTCGTGTTTTAGCATTCAAGAACAACCAATACACTCCGGGCGGATAATCTGACGTATCGATATAAATATCGCTCAGATTATTCTGTCGGCCAAATAGTCGTTTGCCAAGCATGTTAAATATTTCGGCGCTGTATACTTCAGCAAAATTTTCGGCAGGTTTAATAAAAACAACCTCCGTAAACGGGTTGGGAAATACCTTGGTTTGGTCGCTTACATATACCCTCGATTCGTTGTAGGGAAATATGCAAAACTTAAAAACTTCGTTGCCGGCATTTGCATATTGCTTGTTATAAATTGTTTTGTACAAACTTTCGTTTTCAATGGTAAATTGCAACGCTATGTTTGGGTGTATAAGTTCGAATCGGTAGCAACCGGTAGTTAAACATAATATGGTAGATGCCGAATTTGAATTCGGTAAGCTTGCTTCTATTTTCGCATTTGTATTTTCATTCAGTAAAAGCCAGCTTACATTGCTTAATCCGTTTCTGCTTACAAAAAGCATTTTTATTTTATTCACATTGTCGTTGGCAACCGAAAAAACTTGCTGCTTATAATTATCCTCCTGCGCATCGTCCGGCAGGTTATTTGGCATTGTTAAGTACACTTCGGCACTGTTGGCACCTTCGGTATAAAAAGTTTCAGGCGCGGCAATTTGCGTTCTGGCACCAAATGCCAAGTTGCCGGTCCAAGTAAAATCGACTCTTTCGTTTTGGTTAAAAACTATGGTTACGTGCAACGAAGTAAGCTGATTATTGCCTGTATTTTCAATTTCAATTACAAAATTATCGTCGAATGAAGCACAATTTTGCGGCGATAAAATTTCTTTAATTGCCACGTTGTTTAAATATTTGGTAGTAGGGTCGTACGGATTGCAAGTTTGTGTTTGGGTATCGGAAGGGTCGAGCCACGTTTTTAAATTTCGCTCAGGTTCGGCGGAATAATTCCATGCAGCATTTAACTTCGAAAAGTAATCGTTGTAAGGGTTTGCACAGGTTGCTGCGCCGCCTGTTAGCATACCAACAAGCTTCATTTTATCGTTAAACGCCGGTGCGCCCGACGAACCTCCTTCGGTAGCGCCGCTGTCCCACATAAGTACTTTCCAATGCGAATCGTCCAGATACCCCATATTCGAACCAATACTTGCCGAAACCACCGGGTCGTTTTCGATGGATAGTTTTTTAGCCGCACCCGACGGATGATGTATGGCGGCTATAGATTTGGGAGTATCCAAACTTCTATCCCAGCCGGCAAAATAGGGCTTATAGGCGGACGGTATTGGTTCCATAATTTCAACCAAGGTGTAATCGAGTTCATGGTTTTTTGGCGCTGCCAGCAATCGTGCACCCGATAAACTGTTGTTTTTTACTGGGTCTGATGTATTGCAACCCGAATTTTCGTAACATACGGTTTGCCCGAATTATCGGTGGTATTTATAAGCGTTCCGGTACAAATGGAGCTTTTATATTTGTCCGAAATAAGTAAATGCACTACCGAGCGTTTGAGCTCCGAATAGTCTGCAGCTTCGGGGCAGTTGATATCCAAATGGCAGGTTTCGAGCAGGTTTTGTGAGGTAAGCGGTTTAAATCCTTTGCCAACTGCCGATAGTTTTAACAATTGTACACTTATATCTTCAACAGCTTGCGAATACTCGATTATTGCGCAATTTCCTTCCAAGGGCGACACGGCAAAACTGCCGTCGGGCTTATTGTTTTGGGCAGTAAAAGCTCCCAGAACTTGATTATTGTTGGGTGAATAAATATACAGTTCTTGGTTTGCAGCCAACTTAAAGTTAGCGAAAAGTAAATTTATGAACAACGCTTCGGGTATTTCAACTTTTAAAGTCCATATTTTTCTGCCGTTCAGTATTTTTGCTTCGTGCTTATTATCGGTTATTCGTATTGAAGTTTCCACATTTTTGGCTACTTGCAAATCGTCTAATTCCAACGTATCGTCAATGGAAATTTTGAACGGATAATTTGCCGATATTTCTTTCTTATAACCGAACAAATACGGTTTTCCGCCATTGCTTAGTTGCGCAAATATTGGCTCGAGATTCGAACAAAAAACAAGCGTTACAATTAGTATAATGTTAAAACGTTCTTTCATAGCTAAAGGTTTTTGATTTCTTGAATAAATTCAATTCAACTTAATTCAAGCTTATTCTTTAATAATAAGTTTGTTGTATTCAACGAATTTATCCGAAACAATTTGCATTCGATACATACCCGAACTAAAACTCGAAATATCAATTTCGGTTTTACTTTGGTTTATAACCTCCGAATACAATAACTTACCGGTAAGGTCAAATATTTTAATGTGCATTTCATTTACTTCCAAATTTTCTATAAACAATTGTTTGCTCGCCGGGTTAGGAAACACTTGCCACTTGCTTATTTTGTCAGTTTCTATGGCATTTGTTAAGCAGAAGGTTTTTGTTCCGGTTTTCGCGGTAAAAAATGTATGATCAACAATAAGCTCGTTGTTTTCTTTATTCAGCAATTTCAAAAATCCGTTGCCAAAATCGCAGCATAAACTATTTGCGGCAGTATCGGTAAAAGCCAGCTTATAGCAACCGTACGGAAGCCAAAAATTATGCACATACAGCTTATTTGCTCGCAAGCTGTCGGCTTCTGCCAATATATTTCCCGCATCATCTGCAAGTTGCCAACTGTTTTCGTTGGTTCTAAAATCGGTTTTAATGCTCAGTTCCAAGTTCGACCCCGAATTGGCGTAAACCGAATAATTTAATGCATTGTTTTTTAGTTCGAAATCCTTGGCATTCGGTGTTTCAACCCAAAAATCGAGGGTATGTTTTCCTTGCTGAAAGTTAATTGGTGCAAACGAGATATCGGTACTGTCGTAACGATTCAAATTGCCCGAAAACGTTGCATTCAAGGTCGTGTTGTTATAGCTTGCTTTGGCGTTAAGTTCTTTAATTGGTTCGGTTCCCAAATTTCGTACTCGAATAGTGGGTTCGAAAATGCCGGGTTCGGTACCCACGCCGGGCAAAATAACAGTTGAAATTTCGACTTCGTGTTTCGGGAAAATTAACGTAGCTTGCCGGTTGTTGGTAAATTCTCCGCCGGTAAACAGCACATCGCCGGTTGCAGAGTTTTCGATATACAAATAGCCTGCACCGTGCTCACACGTTTACCGTTACGGCACTGCCGGAACTGTAGGTTTGGCTTTGGGCAATAGTTCCGTTGCTTTTGCTTACAAATTTCCACGAAATTTCGTTCGGCCAATTGTCGGTTTTCATAAAGTATTTTAACCTATTTACCGCCTTAACAACTTGGTAATTAAAATATATATAGTCGGTTGCCGGAATATCTATACCGTTAATTCGTTCTGCCCAAAAAGTCAACTTAGTGGTATCGGGACGAAATTTCGTTCGTATTATTTACCGACATGCGTATGGAAACTGAGCTTAAGTCATTCTTGCCAATGTTTACAAAATTTACCGACGGAAATAAGTTTGACGCGCACAATGTTTTTGGCATATCGGTTGAATAAATTTTAATGTCGTAATCTTTACGTGCGTATCCGTTTATAACACCCAAATTATTGTCGGTAAATTCATCGGATTGCGCATTTACTTCGGTTAAAGTTATTTCGAAGGTAAAATTTCCGGCGGTTAAAATTACTTCGGGCAGTTTTATAACGGTCGAATTGTGCTTTAGTAATTCGCCGGTCCAATCGAGTATTTTTGCAGGTTCAGCATTCAATTTATACGCAATTTTAAGCGAAGTAATGGTTGTGCTGCCGTTGTTATACACCATAATTTCAGGTATATAATTGCCGGGTTCAATGGTATCTGAAGGCACAATAATTCGAAATAAATTTGCATCGAACTGTCTGTTTACTGCGTACGGATCGAAACCGTCGAGCACCAAGGCGCCCGAATTGTTTGGGTCGAGCCAGTGTTTCAATTGTCGATCGGGTATTTCGCTTATTTTCCAAGCCACAGCAAATTTCTGAAAATAATCGTTCACACTTTTTGTGCAACTTGCCTCGCCGCCCGTTAAATCGCCAATAATTCGTTTATTTTGGTCGAATAGCGGTGCGCCCGACGAGCCGCCTTCGGTAGTACCTACATCCCATTTAGCAATATGCCAATGTACGTTGCTGTCATAGCTGTTGTCGGGGTAGGTGGTAGTTTGCGGCGGGTCATTGTCGCGCGAAATTTTTTTAACATCCCCACTCGGATGATGAATAGTAACCGAATAATTAGGTGTATTTCCGGTGGCATCCCAACCGGCATAAAACGGATTAAAATCGGGCGGCGGTATGTCCTTCAACTTAACGAGGGTAAAATCCAAATTGCCCGAAGTAGCCACCAAATCGGAACCTGAAAGCGTTTTTATGGGCGGCGTACCGCTGTTACAGAAAGGGCGTTCGTATTGGAAATAAAAAATCCAGTTTTCGGCATCGGTTTGCGTATCGCCACAATGCGAAGCGGTGTAAAAGTACGGTGTACCGTTTTGTAAACTGTTGTTAATTAACGCTCCGGAACACAAGTCCTTACCATTTATCATGGTTTTAAGTACGGCGCGTTTTTGCATTTGCCATTCGTTGCCGGCATCGCAATTAATATCCACATTACATACATCCGAATCGCCAAAACCTCGCAATGCCTTAAACACATCTAAAAAATCGTGATTAACTTTAGAAATTAGTAATTCGCCGGCAAAAGGTACGCCGGCAGGTTCAAAATATTCCAACAGCAACTCGCTTCCCGGAACCGGCTCTATGGCAAGTTTGCCGCTTTTCGAGTTATTAAGTGCGGTGTATGCGCCCAATGCATAGGTTTTGTCGGCATTATAAAGCCATAATTCGGCGCCGGGAGGCAAATGGAATTTCTCGAAAATAATATTTAGCGAAAATGCAATTTGTGAACTTATTTTAAGCAACCAAATTTTGTTGCCGTTGGGCATTACGGTGTAAACACCGGAGTTTTGCGGTGTAAAATTTACATCGAAAGCTTTAGCAAACGTTAATTTGCCGTTCAGTTCGTTGGTTGCCGATTTTTTTACGGTTTCGAGGTTCAATTCGGGCATGGCAACCACCGCATTGGCAAACATTTCGGGAGTTGAGCTAAAACTTGGCTTTTGCAATACTTTAAGTTGGGCTAAACTTGTAAAACCAACCATTAAAAAGCTTGTAAATACAAAAAATATTTTTTTACCTGCATTCATACCTTTCAATTTTAATAACAAAGATATAACTATTCAAAGACCAAGTTAATTATACGCAACGATTTTATTTTATTCGAAATAATACAACACATATGCACTATCAGTCTTAAAGTTTGGTTTTTAGGTTTTTAGGCTGTCGAGTAGGGCTATTTTTTTCTTTCGGGGAAGGATTTGTTTAATGCATTACTGCCACATAAAAAGAACAATAAGCTATCAAAAACACTTTACAACATTGATTCAATCAGTTCTTAATAATATTTCTTCATTAATTCTGCCTCAATATAATTCGTATGCTTGTCAACCAATTCAATAAATTTATCATAAACACCTTGTAGTTCAGACACTTTTGCGTTTCTACTCCAATTAAGTTTACTATCAATTGCAATGTTATCAAATAATTTTGCTGTTTCATGCACAATTTGAATGCTGAAACTATTATCGATATTTGCTTTAATTAACGTTCCACCAATCCAACCGGAATAAATTTGTCCATTCGTAGTAACAACGAATAATGAGAATTTTAAACTACTCAATTCCGGTTTGTAATATTTAACAATGAAGCTTCCTTGCCCCCATTCTATGAATAGTCCTTTTATTTGACAATCATGCAAAATTTTCCTAGTAAAATCAACACTCATTTTATCAACTTTAGCGCTTAAATTTTCAAAAAAATCTTGTTCTGTTATTGTATTTCGTTTTGCATTTGACGTTCTTAATGTTTTTTCTTGTAGGTTATTTTCAGGCACTTCAACTTTTATTTGTTCCGGATTTACGCCTTCGATTCTAATTATTGCTCTTGTAATTTCTTTTGTTCGGGTAATAATATTGGGAATAATCAAACGGATTTCTCTATTCTCAATTTCAGTTTTAAAAATTTGTAATTCAACAAGTGCAAGTGTAAAATAGAGTTGAGGCATTTGACTTAAATATTCAACCATATCTTGCACATTTTCACGTATTCCATCACCGACAATCAATAATAAAAACCGTCCTTTTCTTAAATTCTTTTCAGCATTATCTATTAATTCTTTTTCGTCAATTGTGTCGTATTTGCTTAATATTTCTATAATTCCTTCATTTGTCTGATTATATTTTTGACTGGAAACTCGAACACTATTATCTAATTTTTGGAAATCCCATTTGTTAAGTTCTTTTGCATAATCAATAATTTGGGCAACCACTTCCCTTCTTGCTTCCGGATTCCTCCAAAGTTTTGTTTCCACTAAAGTAATGTAACCGTCTGAATTGATGAATAAATTATCTATAAATCCTGCATTGGTCGAAATTTCTCTACCTATAGAAATTTGGTTGCCAAAAACCGGTTCAATTTCACTTGTCGGCAGTAAATTTGGGTTTTGATAAATAATTTCTTGTATCCAATTTTCATCAAAGTTCTTTTCAGTATATTGTAATTTAGTTAATTGATTGGATTTTCCGTTGTCAATTATTATCGGATTACTTTTCATAATTTCCTTTATATTTTTTCATTTTATAATTGAATACAATTATTTATTCCGTGTCTTTGTTGCGGGCCAACCATGTGCATTAAATTCGTCAACATTGATTAGATTTTCACAAAGAAGTCTTAGTTTAAACCCGGCATTACTCTGTCTTTCAATATTATAATTCCATTCCTTACCTTCTTGAATAAGTTTAAGCGTATCTCCGTTAACTTCTTTAACCAATTGATAAGCGTTCGTATTACTACCATATTCTCGTACTAACATTCCTTCGTGAAAAATTAAATTCTCTATCACCGGGAAGTTTTTTTTACTTATTACTATACGTTCCCAGTTAAAGTGGTGTTTATCTAAAAATTCAATTACTTTACCAATTTCAGGAATTCTATTTAAAAAGACTACTTTATCCATCAATTTTAGCACTCTTATTTGTTCAGTTTTATGATTTGATAAAACAAATTCTTCCCAATCAGGATATTTTTGTTGAATTTTGAGCAATAGTTCCTTAATCTCTTTCGATTGATTTTCAATCGTTAATGTACTGCTTTTATTAGTCAGTATTTCTATTTTCATTGGTTTACCTTTTTTGTTTTAATAAGCCAAAACAATTATTCATTCTTAAATGCTATATTTCCTCTTCAGTTTTCAACCTAAAACTGAATAAAATGGCAATTATCTACAAAAATAACACAATAAATTACAAAGTTAATTTAAAATTTACGTAAGTTTCGCAGTTGTTTATTTGAGACAAACAACCGCGAAGGTGTTATAAAACGATTCTACTACGAAATATCAGTAACATTTCAGTTTACAAAAACTTGTTTGGTTTGAAAAAAAATTATACTTTAGAACCGTAAAATTCGTTTCAAAAAGAACATATAAAACCTATAGCTATGACTAATTTTCAGAAAGTTGAAAACTATTTATTGGAGTTGGAATACTCGATAGTTCGTAAAAATGAAGCCGAGCAACTATTCGTAATTAATAACCCGGAAGCCGGAATTTCAAATTTGGTGCTGGTTATTGCCGAACCGCTGCTGGTGTTGGAACAGTTATTATTCAATGTAAATGCATCGGACAATGCTATTTATATGAAACTTCTTATAAAAAACCGCGATATTATTCATGGTGCTTTTGCACTTACCGCCGATGGCAGTCAGGTGCTTTTCCGCGAAACTTTGCAAATTGAAAATCTCGATTTAAACGAACTGGAGGGTAGTTTAAATTCGCTTTCGCTGCTTATGACCGAAATTTCGGATTTGGTTATAACTTATAATATTTAGTTGAACGTTTATTTTCAAAAAAAAAGCTGCTAACCGGATACGATTAGCAGCTTTTTTTTACTGAAAGGTTTAGCTTACTTGCCAAGCAATTGCAATACTTTAATTTCTACCCTTCGGTTTACTGCATGTTCTTCGTCCGAGCAATCAACTCCATCCATGCAATCGTTCTTAATTTCCGATTCGCCATAGCCAACCGGTTTTATTTGGTTTGCCGGTATACCTTTGCTAAGTACGTATTTAACTGCCGAATCGGCACGCTTTTGCGACAGTATTTCGTTGGCTCGGGCATCGCCTCGCGAATCGGTATGCGCACCAAATTCAAAAATCACATCGGCATTATCTTTCATTAACTGCACCACTTCGCGGTCGATAAAAAGCATGGTAAGCGAATCGAGGTCCGATTTTCCGGAAGCAAAATTAATGTTCAATTCAATTTTTGAACCTACCGTTTTACTGTCCATTTTAAAGGTTTGTCGCAATTCCGGTTCGTTATCGGTTAAACTGTCGGTAACAAAATAGCCATTTCGAACCAACAACGAATCGGTTTGCATTCGTACTTTGTAGGCATGTTTGGCTCGCAATCGGAAGGTAAAATCGCCAAATTTGTCGGTGGTAGTTTCGGCAATGTGGTTATTGGTTTCGTCCTGAAGTACTACTTTTAAGCCCACTACACGCGTTTCGCTGCCTCGCATTTCGCAGGTTCCGGTAATAAAATACGGCAAAAATGCCATTGCTTTTTGGTAATCAATGGTATCTTTTTGCAGCGTTTTGGTATCAATGGTATCAACCATTGTTTCGTAATTTTCAAGTTGCAGGGTAAGTACAAAACGGTCGCCTTTTTTGAGTTTAATTTCCATAAAACCCAATTCGTCGGTTTGTTCGGTTGAAACTTTGCCGCTAACCAAATTTAGCAAATTCAGTTCAACATTATTAACCGGTTTATCGGTATCGAGTTGGTTTATTTGCACACGGAACAAGTGGTGGTCGAGCGGTTTTGGAGGTTGCTTAGAATCCATATAAACCGTTACACCGGTCATAACTACACTAATGGTTAAAACTAACTTAATAAGCGCATTAAGCATAGGTGCAGCGGTATCCTTTAGCGGGTCGCCAACCGAGTCGGCAATAAGTACTTGGTTTTTTATTTCGGAATAATCTTTACCAATTACGCCATTCAACGAAAGTTTTTTAGCATTGTCGAAAATAGCACCGGCACTTGCCAGAAACACCAAAAACATAAAACCCATAACCAACGTGCCCACCATAAGTCCCAATACTCCGGCTACCCCAAACAAAAGCGTTACAACAACGGGCATTGCCAAAGCAAAAATTACGGGTAACACCGTTTCCTTGCGCGATAGTTTTTGCAGATTATGCATCCAAAGCCCGGGATCGGAACTTTCAGAATTCAGACTTTGCATTTTAAAGCGCATTTCTTCAATGAGTTGCGACGATAGTTTAGCCACCGAAACAATGCTTTTTCCGCTTAAAAACATAATGGTAAGTGCCCCTAACAGTGCGCCCAAAATAAAGAACGGATTTGAAAGAAATACATTGAAGTTAAGCAGTAACTGTCCGTCGGTAAGTGCATATAATTCTTCAACGGTTTTGGTTTTTACTCCATTCGGAAAAATAAAGAAACCATTGAGGTTGAAATTATGTACAGCCACTGCTTTCATTCCGGAAACATAAGCCGAAATAATTGCAATTCCGCTAATTACAGAAGCAACCAAGGTTATATTTTTGCCAACTGCAGCGGTTGTATTGCCAAGCGAATCGAATGCTTGCAATCGGTTTTGCTCTTCTTCGGAAAGTTCGGTTAAATTGCCGGCCGCCAAGGCTTGGTCGGCCACCGGGCTCATTAAGTTTGCTGCAATGGTTAGCGAAATAGGTGCCAACATAGCCAAGCCGGTAAGCGCAATTCCGTACATGCCCAACGGAAACAAATACAAGTGCGTTAGAGTAGCAGTTGCATACGAAGCAATTATTCCACCGGTTAGCGCAAGTATTAAAACAAAAGTTGAAATCATTCCGGAACCTAACCCGCCAATAATAGTATGAGCTACGCTTGTAAAAGCTTGGTAGGTAACAAATTGTGTGTGTCCGTAATCTTCCGAAGTACTTCGTTCGGTAATTTTTATAAGCACAAGACTTAGTAAGGTACCAATGCTTAAAGCGCCCCAAAGCCCCCAAGGGTTGGGAAAATCGAAGAAATACAGTACCACAAATGAAACAATTATAATAAATACCGAGTACATGTACTGGCTATAAATAAGCGAATTAAGCATATTCTTTTGGGTTGCCCAACGTTTTGTTCGGCTGTACGAACCGGTAAAAACCGAAATCAATGCTGCTATACTGCCAAATATCATGGGTAATAAAATGGCGTGCATTTGTACATCAACCGAACCCGAAAACGCAATTGCACCAAGCACTACGGCGGCAATCATTGAAATTACGTAGGTTTCAAAATAATCAACACCCATCGCTACGGCATCGGTCAAATTATCGCCCACAGCATCGGCCAAAGTTGCCGGGTTGCTCAAATCGTCTTCGTGCATTCCGGTAGTGGTGTTGCTTATGGTATCGGCGGTTATATCGGCAGTTTTAGCAAATATGCCGGTCGAAATTCGTGTAAGTAAAGTATTTAACGATGCACCAAAACCAAAACTGAGCAAAACCAAGGCAATTTGCGAGCCTTTTTCGCGTGCCGGCAGTTCCCAACTATGTACCGATAGAAAATATGCCAGCCATACAAACAAAAGCCCCAAACCTACCACGATTAACCCTTGCGACAAGCCACCGCGATAGCTTATTTTGAGCACTCTTGCCAAATCAAAATTTTGGTTGGCATACAAAATTCGTGTACCGGTGAGCGGCGCAATAAACAAGCCTGCCAACGCCGCAAGTACCGAAAATATGCCGCCCAAAATAAAAAACAGCAAAATAACCGGTTGCATTAAATTAAGTATTGCCGCTATTGCCATAAGCACCAGCACAACAATAAAAACCTTTGCATTGAATACGATTTGCGGTTTTAAAAACCGAATGGTTCCTTGTTTAATTAATTCAGCATACTGTCCATGTTCGCCATAGTGAGGACTATTTTTTACGTAGGTAAAAAAGTAATACGCCATTCCAAAAGCAATAATTGCTGTAAAAGGCGGAATCCAAAGTAAAAAGTTTATCATGGTTAAATTTTTGTTCGGTCAATTAATCAAAAACAAAAAGGCATTATTTAGGAAAACTTGCCTTCTTTCATTATTTCGCGTCGAATACCAAATACTAAATCGTCTTTCATAATTTTTTTGTCCGGTCTTTCAACCGATTTTATTGCGCAGTATTTCAAAATATTCACTATGCTTGCTCCGGTAACTTCGTATTCTTCCGAAATGGCAGCTAAATCAATTTCAGCATCCATATTGAAACGTTTGCCCAAATAATTTTCCCACATTTGCAACCGTTGCTTTGCTTTAGGCAGCGGAAAATAGATAATTGAATGAAACCTTCGCAAAAAAGCTTCGTCCATATTTCCTTTTAAGTTCGAAGCTAAAATAACGGTACTGTTAATATCTTCAACCCGTTGCAAAAGGTACGAAACTTCTTGGTTTGCATACCGCTCCTGCGAGCTTTGTGTATTGGTTCGTTTACCGAAAAGCGAGTCGGCTTCATCAAAAAACAAAATCCAGTCTTTATTTTCAGCCGAATCGAAAATACGTGCTAAGTTTTTTTCGGTTTCGCCTACCCATTTGGAAACAACCATCGACAAATCGACTCGGTATACATCCTTGCCGGTTGCTTTGCCAATTAAACCGGCGGTAAAGCTTTTGCCTGTACCGGGCGGCCCGTGAAACAACGCCTTATAGCCCGGTTTTATTACGCCTTGCTGCCCCCATTGCTGGTATATTTGGTCTTTATTTTTTATCCAGTTGGTTATGTGAAGCACTTCGTTTTCTACGTTTTCGTCAATCACTAAATCGTCCCAACTTAAATCGGTTTTAATTAGTTTTGCCGGAAATTTGGTACTAAAAACCGGTTTCGATTCTTTTCCGGCAGTAAAAAGCTCAATTAAACTAGGCGAAAGCGACATAAATCCGCTAAAAAAAGGCTCATGGTCTTCGGCATGAATTATCGAAATTATATCGTTTTTTATAAATTTATGGTCGGGAGTAAACAAATCTACCAGCGAAAACCGAATTGCCAAATTAGCTCCGCCAGCTACAAAAGCCAGCGTTTCAATGGTAGGCAAAAATCCGCCGTGCGCTTTGCCAATCCAGCCGCCAAATTCCGAATTTCCTGCCGATTCCTTCGACTGATTTTTAAGAAACAGTTCGTAAATCTGAGGTCGAACATGCGGCGCCAAGGTCATTATAAGTGCAAGTCGTTCAATTACATTTAGTTGGTGCTGTTTAACAAAATTAGCAAAAACCGAATCGTCTTTGGTTAAATTAGGAGGCAATTGTTTAATAACCTCCATCGAACGCCTATTTTGCTTGTAACATTCGAACCGAAATGCAAGCAACAATTCAAGCCATTTTAGTTCGCGTTCAATACTTAAAGCGTTCTTTTTCATTCAATAAATGCTTTATTAATCAACCCATTCTATATTTTCCGCCAAAATATCAACCCATTCTACTGCCCCCATAGCCTCGTCAATAGCCAAATCGAGTTCTACGTCCATGTAAAACATTTCGTCTTCAGTTTCCATTCCGGGCAATTCATCGTCGAAAAGTGGCATATTCGGGTCGTTTTCGAGTGGAACGGTAGTTCCTTCATTTTCACGTTCATCATCAAACAACGGTTGGCTTTCATCATATTCAAGCGGAACATAATTTCCGTCGTTTTCATTATTCTTAATTCCGGTTCCGGGACCACCTTCAATAACGGTTTCCTCCTCCATCAAAATTTCTTCTTCTATAATTTCTTCCTCAGTTCCCTCCTCTTCAAACTCAAAATCTTCGCGTACCATGTCCAAGAAACTCATTTCTTCTGCCGGCGCTTCTTCCTCCTCGCCTGCTTCATTTTCGGCTATGGTATCGGCACCTTCATTTGCTTCATTTTCGGCAGCCTCATTGGCAGGAGCTTCTTCGTTGGTTGCGGCCTCCTCGTTGGCAGGTGTTTCCTCTTTTTGCTCTTCGCTTGCATCTGCATCCTCATTGCCGCCGGAAAACATATTGAAAGCACTTTCGCCCATATCAATTAATCCGGTAGCAGTATCTGCCGCCGACGACGCTTCGCCGTCTTCGCCTTTGCCACCGAAAAACGAATCAATAGCGCCTACCCCGCTGCGAGCCATGTCGAAAAGCGAACCTCCTCCTTCTTCTTCACCTTCCGCAGCTTCGGCATCGCCACCGGCTGCAGCTTCTTCTTCTTTTCCTTCATCGGCCATACCGGTTACTGCCTCAAGGCTATTTTTTATGAAATCGAAAGTCGATTCTTCTTCCTCTGCTTCTTTCTCCCCTTCATCGCCGCCGGTAAGCGATTCAATAGCACTCATTCCCGATTCGGCTAATTTCATTAAATCGCCAAAAAAGAATTGCGCCGGTGCATTAACGGTAGCCGATTCGGTGCCTAAACTTACGCCGGTATCTTGCCCTTTGGCTGCCATTTGTCCCAAACGGTCGGCTTCGTTTTCCAAGCCGGGTTCGTAATTTCCCAATAAGTTGTTGCCTTCAAAGTTAGGTTCAACTTTACCTTGTTTTTGTTGAACAATATGTGCCAACTCGTGCCCAATAAGCCTTTGTCCGCCCGTGGTTTCGGGGTCGTATTTTCCGGGGGCAAAATGTATTTCATTATCTTGCGCAAAAGCATGCGCACCAATTTCTTGCGCCTGAACCGAATTTGTTTTAACCTCCAATTCATTAAACGAGGTACCGAAAGCGCCTTCCATTTTGGTTTGCAAATTGGCAGGTAAGCCTTTTCCGCTGCTTGCATCCTGCGCTACTTCGGGTTCGGCATGCAGGTTCGAAACTTCGGTTTCGTCCGCAGTTTTTTCTTTATTCAGTTGGTTAAACAAGTGAGCAGCAGCGCGACTTTGACTCGCTGCTTGGTTGTCGTTTTGTTGATTTTTCCCACTCATGTTCGTTCGTTTCTTAAGTAAGTATTTTTAAGCTTTTCAGGCGTACCATTCAACAAAAATCAGGTATTCGTTCCACGAAAAGCGTATTGTGCCAAATGTCCAGGGCAACTTCGATACTAAAATATCTATCCCTTTTTGTTCAACTTTCAAGTTCACGTTTTCTTTGTCGTAAACTATCATTCCGTTGCGTTGTAAAAATGATTCGCGCAAGGCTGCAACTGATACTTCACCCAAAATTGCCCAGTGTTTTATAATCGATTTCAGCAAGGTTTCGCATTCGTCAATTTCGGTTTCGGTAAGTTGCAAATCGGTGTTTATAGGTAACCCAACCGAATATCCGCACATCAGTTTGTTAAAAACCAGTTGATTTTCTTCCACCGGTTGTGCTCCAAAAACCAAATATTGACTAACCAAAACCGCTCGTTCGTGTGCTGCAATATCAATAAAATAATTCTTTCCTTTTTCGGCGCGCAAATACCCCAACCGTTTGAACAAATGCGGCAAAAACGAATGCAAAATAGCTAAGCCCGAATTGGTTATATGAATTGGTTCGCCACTTTTTTTTCCGCTTTGCCAATCGAATTTTTCTTCAATTATTTTTTGGTATACATCTTCAATTTCTTCTACTTGCAGCTTTTGTCTTATTTGCACCATGTTTTCCTTGCTGCTTTGTGCTATCAGTTGATCGAATTTTGGTTTTCTCCCTTCAAATACTGCTTTATACAATATTTCGACTCGGTCGCGCAACGCTGTTTCCTTCGGTATTTTATTCAGTTCGGCAACCAATAACTGAATTATTTCCGGTTTTGTTTTTAAAAACGACTGATTATAAAGGCTTTCCAACGCTTCCTTATCCAATTTTAAGGCTTCTTCTTTTTGAATTGCTTCGCTTAAAATGGTAAGTATATCGTTTTTATAGTTTTCGAAAAGTGTAGTGTAAATTTTATCGGCTAATTTATTGGCGCTTAGGTTTAAATTTTCTGCAATAATTCCTGCAATAGCACCCAATAATTCAACGTGGTGCTTCATAAATACACTTCGGTGCAAAAAGTCGCCAAAATCGGCAGGCAAATCCAAGCTTTTTTCTTTACGAACCGATTTTTCGATAATATCCGAAATATCAGCTTTTTCCTGTTCGAAAACTTGTTTGTATATAGTATCAGCAAATGCTTCGGAAAAAGCCAAATATAACGTCTTAATTCTGTGATAACTACTAAAACTATTGCTTAAAAAACTGGCAGTTGCCGGTATGGTTCGTTGTTTTTCGTTCCAATAAAATGTTTCGAGTTCGGCAACGCTTTCGAACGGACTGTTCCAAGGAAGTGCACCGTTTTCAAGAAAATAGCTTAAGTTCGAAAAATATACCGACAAATTTTCGGTAAGCCATTGTTTTCGGTCTTTTTTAGCTTTTTCTTGTAAATTAAATTCGGCTTTTTTAAGTGCCAAATTTCCGAACATGCTCGAAACAAATGAGCTGATTCCGGCTTGCCAAGTAGTTGGTTTTAAAAATTGTATCGGTAAAATTTCCCAATTATAACCAAGCTTATTATTTGCAACACTTTCCAAAAAAACTTCAGCAAAAAGAATATTATAGGTTGTTAAACTTATTTTTGGTGAAATTTTACTGTCGAATACTGTTTTCAATGCTTTGCCAAAAAAACGTTCCGCCAATAATTCTATAAAAAAATGCGGTATATTTTGTAATTTGGAATTTAGCAATTCGTTTTTTAGAAAATCAAGGTCTGTTTTTTCAAGAAAACCTTGTAATACCTCCGGCTTACTTTATTTTTTCTTGGAAATTGCTCAACAAATTCAGTTCACGAAGCGTAAAATCGCTTTTAAGTTCGCTTTTAATATGTTTTTTTAAGAAAATTCCCAGTGCGCTCGCGTGGTTATTATTCAGAAAATTGTTAATGAAATTGAACAGTTCGTTGTCGTTTTTGAACCTGTGTTGTTGTTTTAATCGGGCGGAAAATTGCTAAGTTTTATTGCATCATTACTTCTATTCGAATTTAGTTTTGTTATTTGCTCCCAATATGTCTGAAAATCGGCTCTTAAGTCAATTCTTGGTTTTAATTCTTCTCCAAGCTCATTGTTTTGGGTTCTGCCGGCAACCGAAAAGGAACCGGTTTCTATAGCTTTAAGCAATTCGGTTAATCCGGTTGCCGTATTTTCTTCTTCAATATAATTATAAAAACGTTGAAACTCGTTTAGGGTATTACTGTTTTCCGAGTTTGAATTTTTAGCTTTAAATGCACTCACCAAACTTAAAATAAAGGGTTTCCGCAATTCAGGTGCGATAGCAAAATAATGTCGTTTTATTAAGTTTATTTGGCTTTTCGAACTTAGTTTTTCAAACAATTTCACTTCAAACTGTTTCTGTATTTTACTTGCCAAGGCAGCCAAACCGGCTTCGAGTTTATACCACCACGGAAAATACCCTTCTGCTAAATAAAAAAAATAAGCATCATGTTCCGAAGCTTCTGTATTACTAATTGTTACCCCTTCATGAATTTGCTTTTCGGCTATGTTTTTCAATGCTTTACGCAAACTGTCTGTGAGGCGTTCCATAAATATTTCGGCAGTGTGTTGGGCAGGTAAAACGCCCAAATCGAATTCCAGCTTGTCAATTATAAGCGTTGCATGGTTTGGAATACCAATATCCTCGATTATTTGCTGCGCAGTTTCGGGTAGTTTGTGCTTTACGCTTTCGGCAATGTTATTTTGAATATCAATTGCCGATTTTTCGGCTAAAAATTTAAGATTTAGTTTTAAACGATTAATCATTTGCGTCCAAATTCGCTTTTATAAGCCGGGATTATAGGACAAGATAATAAGCTTATAGCGGTTTGTCCAAGTAATTTTTTCGTAGGGTAATACTCCGTTTTCCGTATAACCAAGGTTGAAAAAATCTAAAAAGTGCATTTGAACACGAATTGAAAACCGACCAATTCCGTGTGTACTAAATCCGGCATTCAGTTCTAAACTTGGGTAAAATTTCACAATTTGGTCTGAAAAAAACTCTGAAACTACCTTCTGCTTGTTGTTGAAACTGAACGCATCGTATTTGAATTGGCGGTAATGTATAGGGAAGTTGAAATTATTTCCGCCGCCAATATAATACTTATTTTTTATTATTTTGCCCACCCTAAGCGGAATATTAAAGCCTATGCTTCGGTGCGAAAACCGATTGCCGTTTAAATCGAACACATAACGGTCGGTTGTTAAATACAAACCGCTTTCAATAAACATTTCTTCGCTTTTCATAAAAGCATAAGGGCCGGTTATGTTTATAGGCAACCCAAAATCGAAAGTTAGCGTTGGAACCGATTTAAGTTCGGCTTCGTCCAACAGCACTTTTCCTACTTGTATTTGCGAAAAACCCGGCAACGAAAGCACAAAAAACAATAAGGGAATTAGTTTTTTCATCAGTTGCTTTCTAATTTTAATGTGTTTTAGCTTTTATAAACGAACAAAGTACCGGAATAAGTCTTCCGAAATTTGTTCCAACTTTTCAAAATCAATCGGTGTTTGAATCAATAATTGGTTGTATTCGCGTGTAAGTTCAACTATATTAACCATATTATTAATTCCTACCCACTTTATGTCGGGGTAAATATGCGCCGGGGTTTCCTCGCGAATTTTATTTTCGAGCAAAGTTTTATACGCCTGATTTTGGAATTTTACAGGCCACGACGGAATTAAAATGGTAGTTATAAACGAATACGGATTATCGACCAAATTGAACGTATCGTAATGCTTGGTGTAAAACCTAAAATGCGTATCGCGTTCAAGGGTACCTTTTTCAATTCGAACAAAAACATCCACTAATTCTTCAATTTCTTTTGCTACTTCAGGCAACGAATTAAAAAATCGGTGACTGGTAAGTAAAACTTCGCCGTCGTTGTTTTTAAGCAGAATTTTATATTGGTTGCCCAACTCAATAAAGCTGTAATTATTGGGGTTTGTTGCGCTTAACAGTATAGTTTGAACTTTTAGGTTTCGCTCGTTGAAGGTTAAATATCCGTCGTTTATGAAGGCTATAGTTTCTTTGTTTAGCCAAATTGAGAAGGTAAAATATTTCATTTCAAGATGCGGACGATACAAAATTCGTTCGATAACCTGAATGCTTTCCGAAAGTTTTGAAATGGCAATCAAGCGATTACAAATATCGTCAACCAATTTGGCAGCAGCATCTTTTTCCAAAAATTCCTTCAATACATCGGCTATTAATGTACCTTCCGAATTAAATAATTGAATGCTGTATTTACTTTCGTTTTCGAGTATTTGGTAATTTTGCTTTGCTGAACCGTATAAGAATAGTGCATCCATAGCAACATCGCCAAACAAATTGGCGAATGAAAAACTCAGGTCGTTTAGGTTTTCTTCCCAACTATTTATGTCGCCCAAAAAAAGTCCGTTTTTAAAATAGTCGAACGGAAATTCGGTAGATGTACCTTCAAGTTTAAGCAAGGTTTTAATTCTATATTCCAAGCCTGAAATATTGCCGGGAATCAGTAAATCCTCGGGCAACATGCTTTGTGCAGCGGCCCTGCCTTTGCTAAGTTGAATAAACTCTGTTGCTATAATAGTTTTATGCTTAATAAGCGCTTCTTGCAACAGACCTTCCGAATCGAAATCGAACCTATAATCGCTGTATTTAAAAGCCATACGAGCCAGTAAATGGTCTAAAATTCGGTTTCGTCGGTCGTAAAAAGTGGCTCTGTCTTCCACTATATCATGCAATTGTGCATTTAATTTAACGCTAAATTTGTCGAGCTGATTTTTCCATTCTCGGCGCATGAGTTTTTGGTCGGAAACATCCATATTTTTCTTCATGCATTGCGCCACAAATTCGCGATAAACAAATTCGGCACCCGGTACACCGTTAAGCGGCTGACTGTTATAGGTATTGGCAATTTCTTCGATTGAAAACAGTGAAGCCAAATTTTCGAGTTGTGCAAAGAAGTTGGCTAGAATTTGCTCAAAAAACATTAAATAGCCTTTAAACTGCTTGGTTTGTCCTTTGCGTTTTAGCGTTTCGCTCGAAAGCAAACCCAGCTCGCCAATACCGTAAACATCCGGAAAATCGTTTTGTATTGAATAATAAGAACTTAAGCTTCGGTTTGTGCCGGTTACCGGTTCAAAAGTAAGTCGTTTGTAGAGCAGTTTCGAATCGCCTTTTAAATCAATGTTTTTAAGCTCCTGCGTCATATCTTGCTCAAGTTTAACTTCTTTACCTACTTTAAAAAATCGCAATGACGACTCTTCGAGGTTAATTTTAAAGGCTTTTCCTTGTTCAACACTGTAAAACCAACTGAGATACTCGTTATTTTCGTTTCTTATTTGAAGTTTTTTTATCATTACTACACCCGGAATTTCCATGATGAAATGGATAAGGTCGGATGCAAAAATTTTATTTCGTAAATCGATACGCTTAAACTCCGATTCGAGCACAAAACCATTTTCGAGCAATGGTCCGGTAAAAATTTGGTCGGTTTCAAAGCCTTGCTCAAGCAATTCGTCAATTCCGTAAAAATTTATGGTAGGCGCCAAGTATTCAGTGAGTCGGCGGTACATTTCCAAATAAACATCGGCTAAGTTTTGCTGTGCATTTACTTCTATATCAATATCGAAAATAACCGGAACATGTTCAATAAACGAAATTTTATAAAATGTTTCGCATAAATTTCGGTTCTTGTGCAGTTTTTCGAATATGGTATTAACAATTTTAGTTTGCTTAATTTCGGTGTCAAACTCCGGATACAGTTCAATATTTATGGCAAATAATCCTTTAAACTCCGGAAATTTGCGCGAAGGGTATATTATGGCATCTTTAACTCCTTCAATATCAAGAATAATCTTATGGTAGTCCTTAATTGTAACAGCATTTGAAGGCAGAATTTCCTCAGTTCTGTATAGCGTATTTTGCATTTGTTCCTTGTTGCTCAAAATATCTTCAACCGGATATTGCGACCGGAATCCCAATTCGGTAAGTGCATACGCCAAAATTTCGAGCACCGTAATACCTGGGTCGTGGTGGTTATAATCGGTCCAAATATTTCCGGTAAGCTTTTGCAATTCAGCAAGTCCAAGCTCTTTCAAATACTTGAAATCCAGAATGTCCTGCGTAGGCTCAATCGCTTTAATGGTTGGTATATTTTCTGCCATAAGGTAGGTAAATTTCTCCCCGTAGGTAAATTATTCGTTTAACGTCTTATTATTGATGTTGGTATTTCTCTCGGAACTTAACTGTTCGTTGGCTTGCAAGTGTATTTTTTCTATCAGTTTATACACCTTTCTGAAAGGTTCTTTCGACAATGCATCAATAATGGTATTGAGTTCTTCTCTGTCCAGTTCAATATGAATAGGTTCGTCCATTTTGCACTTTTTTAATTTAATTAGAACAATTTGGCAATATTGTAGGTAATAAAAACTCCTTCGCCAATGTTTCGTCGGGTGCGCACTTGCAAGCTATAGTCGAAATAAGTACCCTCCCACCGAACGTCAATTTTATTTCGCATCCAGCCATAAAAACCTTGGGTTTTTGAAATAGCAGGATTCGAATTTCCGTATGCACTAACAGCAATTGCGTGGGTAATGGCATGCGACCCTCGTTTTCCGGTTACCGCCATTATTTCGAATGCATTGTAGTGGTTTAAGCCGGTTATTACATCGTGCCATTGCCCATCGGCAGGCACTTCGCCCTGCGCAAAGAATCCTATTCTGCCTTGCATTCCCACAAAACCTTCAACTTGCAGCTTTGTTCGCGGTTGCGTGGTTCCTATACCAACATTTCCGCCGGTTTCAATAAATAAACGGCTTTCTTCTTCCGAAATATTGAAACCTTCGTTGCCGTCTTTGGCACGCAAACTAATGGTCCAAGTTGGGCGCATATCTTCTATATTGCGGTAAAACTGAAGAATTTCACTCTGGGTACCTTCGGCTTTAATGCGTAAGGCTTCATCTTGTTTTTTCCAAAGTCCGTCGTCTTCTTGGTTAATGCAGGAATCAATAAAATCCTGAAAATGGTTTTCTTTGGGAACATTGCCCTTTAAGAAGTAGTTTTTAAGTATTGCACGGTTTTTCGTTGCCATAACTTTTATTTATCGATTACTCACTGAAAAAATTCTTAAATGAAAATACAAATTTTGTATCGTTCTGTATAATTTCGTTATCAGGGTCTACCTGATGGCTAATTTCTATTTGGTCGCTTTCAATTCCTTTAAAGGTTCGTTTTTCAACAAAATGCTCGGCACTAAAGTCTTTACCAATCATCATGGCGCCAATTGCTTTAATTTCAACTTGTGCGCCTACCACTTTAATTATATGCTCCTCGGCCGAAACAAAAATTGAAATATCTGTGGTGGGTTCTAACACCGTATTGTTTTCGCTGGCTGTTTCGATGTTGTAAATACCCTGATTTACAATATGAAACAGTGCTAAATTTGTAACATAATCAACATAAGGTCGGGTGTCGAGGAAATAAACCACATGCATGGCAAAAATTTTATTATTAAACTCAACGCTCGAGTCTTCAACACTGTCCCAAGGGTTAAGAAATGCCTTGAGGTCTTCGTTCATCTTCTGCAAGTAGAATCGTTCGTTCAACCCTTCAGCAAATTTAACATCGCAACGTACTTGAACTTGCTCGTAACGTGGGTTTACCACTTCAATTTTTGCAAAAGGCGAGCATTTTTCAATCAAAGTTTCTTTTACCAATTGCAATTGGCTGGCAGTAGTTCTGGGTTCCATAACTTTTGCCAACCGGTCTTGTGCTGTTATTTTTGGCAAAACTACTATAAGCACGCTACCGGGCTCCGGCTTAAGTTCGCTGTTTAAGTGGTTTAAGCAAATAGCTTTATGCAACATAGGAAAATGCTGCAATATAATATGTTCGTAGTCCCAAAGAGTTATTGCACGGTTTTTATGATTCAACCGCTCGCTTACTCTGGTTTGAAACGCAAGTTGCGACTCTTCCGGTTTGCCGTTTACCGACTCGAAAGGCTGCGAGATTGCTTTAATATCGGCTATATCGTCAATAAATCGTTTAATTGAATTGGCAGGCATAGGTTTTTCCAAATGGTCTTTGGCGTTTCCATTGTTTTTATAGGTTGCCGATGCTGCATGCAGTTCAATTAAGCGTATGTTGTGCACAAATTCTTCGCCATGTAAACTTTTGCATTTAAGCCAAAAAATATTAGGCGTATACGAACGGTTTTCGAATAACGATTTCGCATTAAAATAATCTTTATCGAAACTCGCAAAATCGAACACTATAATTCCGGAATTCGACAAATCATTGGTGCTGTCGCCAACCAATTGCTCATATTTTATAGGCAGCCATTCATCTTGATTCAAATAAGTCCAATGTACTTCGGGCTTTTCTTCTTCTATGTCTGACGAAAATTCGTTTATTTGAAAGAAAATTGAAAGTAATTCGTGAATATTAAAATTGCGAATTCCTAAAATTAACTCTGTTCCGAGCGGATATTGAGGCAACAAATTTATTTCGCGGCCAATAGGTTCCGATATTATTTTTTCGCCAAACGGATGTACGTGATATATATAGGCTTTATTTAGCGGGTCTTGGTTCTGAATATCAATAATTATTGACGAAGTATAGTTTATCGAAAGTCCGCGCAACGTAGGTGTCCATGGTGCATTTGGTATTTGCATTTGCCCACCTTTTTTTATAGACCCGGCTTCGCGTTTTATTATATTCAAATATTCTTTATGCCCAAAAGCCGGTTGCGGAAACGCAAATTCTAATTTTAAAAACCCGTTTTTACAAATTCGCGAATACGAATCTTCGAGGTTAAGCACCGGCGGGCCCGAAAAATGAAAATTAATGTCCTTTAAATCAATGGTATCAACGACTGTTGTGCTCGAAACAGCAACTGTTCCGTTGTCGGGGTCTACTTCGCCGTCTTGAAATAAACTTATCAGTTGCTTATTATTTTCGGGGTACCATTTTCTGTTTTTCAGAAAGCTAAGCGAAGCTTTAAATACTTCGTTGCTTTCAACCGAGCTGTAGCCTTCGTAATATTCCGGAAACCCATTGGCATCTATTGGAATATCATGCCAATCGAACACTAATTCCAACTTATCAAGGTGCTGACTGAAAATAGTTTCGTGCCCAATATAAAGTGTTGAACCAATGGCGGGTGTAGCTGTAAATGGTTCGAATGGCGAACTTGCATCCACTAACCCGTAATCGTTCTGAATAATTAAGTCGCGAATTCCGTTTACTCCGGTTGCTAAGTGTATTTTTTCAATAACCAATACTTTAAAATAATTGTAAAAAATCAGTTTACGATTATTAATGAGTAAATGGCAAACCGGTAAATTTTTAGCTTTAGCTTCGGGAAATCGGTCGGAAATACAACTGTCGATAGGCGGTGCCAGTGTACTTATTTCAACGATAATAGTCAATCGATTTATAGGATTTCCGTCGGAATTTTTTTGAAACTTAGTAGTAATTTTATTTTCCGGTACGGTGTACCAGCTTTGCTCGCCGTCTTCGGTAGTACTGTATGAAAAAGAGAATAGTTGTGCAGCAAATTCATCAATTGTTGGCACATTGAGGTCGATGTTGTTCTTTACTTCGGTTTCGAAAAGTGTTAAAAATTTATCGAATGAATAGCGCTGCAATTCCAACGCTATTTTAACGGTTCTATCGCCCTCCGAGAGCTTTAAGAAAGAACTAACCAACGAAATACCCATAAAAAAATCGCTAACCTCTTTGTTTTCAGCGTAATCTGTTTTATTTACGTTGTTATTCAGGTTAACGTACTCAAAATTGTTTTCGGCTGCCGAAACAGCTTTAATTTCGTTTACAATAGCACGCCTATAATCAATGCTTGCTTTGCTTACAATCAGTTCGTTATCGAGGTGGTAAATCAAGTCATTGCCTTCGCTGTCTTGTCCGGCAAGCAAACGCGCATTTTCCGGAATTTTGCACACCTCAACACTATCCTGAACAGTAAAAGTTAAAAACACGTTGTCGGCGTTTTCGGGTTGCCTATTAAATTTTAATATTTCGTTGTAAAAATAATCTAAATGCCTTTGCGTAAATTGATTAATATCGTATTGGGCATGTTTATACATTTCAATAAATGTAATAAATAAGGCTACATGCGGACGTGTATTTCCGTCGGACAGGTATTTTTGCGAATATCTGTTGGCGCTTTTAATAATCGGGCTAAGCGAATATTGTATGTTATGAAACAAATCGTGCAATTCTTCCGAAGTAATTGAATCGAAGTATTTTTCTTTTTCTTCGGAAAAAAAATCGACAGGGTAGCTATATTCTTCAGCTTGCCATTCGGGCTTGCGCAAGTAATTAATAATTCTTTTCCGCGGTTCTATTAAGCCTTTCGCAATAAGCAGTTTATCAAATGCTATAAGTCGTGCAAGGGTTTTGCTGAATTTGGTTTCAATCAGCTTACGTATTTCATAATTGAAATCGACATCGGTTACTGTTTTAAGGTTCCAATTTTCGATTTGTTGGTGCAATTCTAATAAAAAGCCAATCAATTTTTCTTCCGATTGTTGTTTGGCTTTCATTGCTTTAAGCCAAATACGAGCCGAAGCGAAAACATCTTTTTTAACGTCGATATGTTTTTCTTTGAAATCTTGCAAAAGCAGTTCGAACTTGCCGTCAATATGTTCAATATCGAGCGAGCTTATTTGCAAAAGCAATACGGTAATATCGTTTTCAAGTATTTGCGAAGCATCGCCGTCGAGGTTGTTGTTTGCATCATAAAATGCAATCAGCTTCGAAAACTTGGTAATAAAATCCATAAAATCGTCCAAAGAGCGCTCGTCGACCTTAAAAAATTGGGCATCTAACTCCTTTAAATACCTGTCGTTATGTGTTATGCCGTTGTTCATAAGTTTTATTCTCTTTGAAAGGTTTTATAAATTGGTACCTTCGTTTAAATAGTAAGGGTAAACGATGTTGGTACGTGTATTTGTAGTTCGTATGATATATTGAATATCAATATTTACCAATCCGTCGTCAACCCTATAATCGAAAACTATTTTTTCGACATTAATGCGTGTTTCGTACAATAAAATAGCTCCGCGAATCATATCTTCGAGGCGTTTTTGCAATCCTTCGTCCATCGATTCGAAAAGCAAAATGCTTAAATCGCAGCCAAAATTTGGCAACATAAAACGTTCGCCAATGCGCGTAGAAAGCAATATATAAAGGCTTTGCTCAATATCTTCTTGCCCGGTAACAATTTTAATTCCGGTACTTCCCTTTGTAAATTCGGGAGGAAAACTCCACCCCTTGCCAATAAATGGTATATCTGCGCTCATAGCTTTATTTTTTCTAACCTCCAATCATTACTGTCGGAAAACCTGCCACAACCGATCCGCCGTGTGCTGTAGAATCGCCCATTCGAGCTGCCGGTTTACCACCAATTAATACGGTAGCCGAACCTTTAATTATCGTATCGGGCGGTCCGGTGCAAACGGCATTGTCGCCCAGTACGGCAGCCGGCATTCCGCCTATAAGTACGGTTGGTATTCCGGGCCCTACTACCGGCCCGCCTACATGCGGAACCGGCGGAACACCCGGAGTTACCATAGGGCAAACATGCATATCGGTTAATCGAGCGGCTGGAGGCATTGTTTTTTTTATTAATTTATTTTTACCAATGCACCTTGAATTTGTACCATGGCACCACCTTTTACCACCGTTTGTGCTCCCGACGAAATTTCGGCTCCGGCATTTCCTGCTGCTTTAAATTGCGCTTTAGCCGTGTTTTTAATGTTGGTGGCACCTATATCGGCATTCAATTTAGCATCTATTTTAATATTCTGCCCCGAAATGGTAACATCCTTCATAGCAGTTATTTTAATTTCGCCCATTCCCTTTAATTCAATCAAGTCTTTTTTAAGGGTAATAGTATTACCTTGCTTGTCTTTAATTACAATCGACTCTTCCTTGTCGTTAATTTCAATCGACTGTTTGGCAGGCGTTTCCCAAGTTGTAATTTTATCTTCGTCGTTAAAAGTCAACTTTAATTTTTCACGAGTAACAATACCCTTTTCTTTATTTTTTGCGTCGGTTACGTAGGGCGGTTTATTTTTTGAACTGTGCAAATTCCCAATAATTATCGGATAGCGAGCATCATCGTTCATAAAACCGATTACTACTTCGTCGCCAATTTCGGGCATCCAATATACACCACGCTCTTTGCCGGCATCGGGGAACACTCGCCTTGCCCACACGTTGGTTGAACTGCCGAACGAAACCAGCGAAACTTGCACACGGTGTTGGTTGTCGGGGTCTTCGTGTATTTTCTTTACAATTCCAATTTGCAATCCGTGTACTGCAGGCAGCAAACCCGAGGCTTGCTGCGAACCAATGTCGAATTTACGCACATGCAATTCGGGGTTTAAACCGAACTTAATTGAAGTAAACCATTTGCCGGCATCAATGCTGTGTTCTACAGAAGCAACATAAACTTTTCCGTTGAATTTTTTGCCAAAGCCTTTTAACTCCAGCGTATCGTTTGGGTTAATACCGGCAAAACCATTGGCTTTAACCGTTCCGGTAAGTTTGCCCATTTTACTTCGGAGCATTACGGCTTTTCCCCAATCGCCCAATTCGCCTACATCCAAAGCTCCGGGGTGCGAAAGTAATTGTCCGTCGGTTTTAACTTTTCCGGCAAGTCCTGCCGATTTTAAACTTCCGGTTTCTTCAAAATCGGCCGACGACACTTCTTTTTGCGCAACTTCTTGCGATTTTATATTCCACGAAATTGCTTTCACTTTCGAAAGTTGAGTATCGGCATTTATATTGGCTTCAAAATCAATTATATTAGTTCCAAATTCCAAGGTCATTTTAGGCGAAGCAACTTTTGGTGTTACTACACCAACCTTATTATCCAAGGTATACACCACTTTGCTGTTTGCCTCGGCGCGAGCCATTACAAAGTCCCAATCGGTAGCATTGTATTGCAATATTTGCGGGTGCTGGTAGTCGGTTGCGTCCACTTTTGCACTTACTCCGCTGTGTCGCGAAATAAGGGTTTGCATTATTTCCGAATCTTTTTTCTTTTCAAAAATATCGCTTCGGTTTTCAATGGTCATAAGCACGGCTTTGTCCTTACATTCAATAATGGTAAAAGTGCTTCCGCTTTGCACTTTTATGCCGTGTTTAATAATTATTCCTTTAAATAACGATTCTGAATCGGAGTCGTATCCTGCCTTAATTTCAATTTCGGCACCGGGCTCCAAATCGGCTTTATCGCTAATTTCAAATTTCTGAATCGACGGGTTTCCATCGAGAAAATGAATAGTAGCCGACGAAACTTTGTTAAGTGTTTTGGTAATTTGAATACGATTTACTTGGAACGTTCCGGGTAATTCGGAACCTCCTGCAAGCACCTTAACATTAACTAATCCTGATGGTTTTGGACCGGGCATATATTTTTATTTATCAAGCGGAGGAAACATAATTGTTTCGCCGGCTTTTAATTTTCTAAAATTTTCTAAGTTATTAATGCGTGCCACTTGCAAATAATACAACGGGTCGTTGTAAATATTATGGCAAAGCATAGGTAAACTATCGCCTTCTTTTACTGTAATAATGTGGGTTAAGTCGGGCGAGCTTTTATTTTCGGCGGCCAAACGTGTACCTACGTCCACCACTTCAACAAAAGTAACATCGGCTTTTGCCTTCATGGCTTTGCCTTGTGGCGAAAACGACGAATAGGCAAACGATATTTCGGCTATTTGTCCTTTAAACGAAAAGGCACCCCAAGCTAATCGAATATAATTTGGTCGATGAATATCGCCGTTAAAATCGACCACTAATTTTTTAAAATCTTTTATATCGGTATCAACCTCATATTTTTCGGTCGAACCTTCTGCCATAACCGTTGCATCGAAAATTATTTCGAAAGTTAGTCGTTCCGGCCGCGAAAATTGGTATTTATTTTCGGTACCCGACGAACCAACAGCTTGCTCTTCATCGAAATTGATGTCGTAGGAATGCTGAATATTGGTAGGATTGTACCGAACGGTATATTCGCCCACTTTATCGCCTTCCGAAAAGGTGTTTTTTTTGTAAGCTATAATTTTCAGCTTATCGCTGCTGCTTTTTGTTGCCATTAGCGTTGGTTTTTACGCTCAAATTGTTTATCAATTTCCAGTAAGCATTCTTTTAAAACTTCTTCTTTCAAGTTTTTCAGAAGCTTTTTCAATTGTTTATCGTTCACCGGCAATCCGCTTGAATCGCCTCCCGAATTGTCAATGGTTGTTTTAATTACAAGTTCTCTTATTTCTACCGGCATACCTTTGCTTTTTATGTTGTAAAACTTAATTCGAATTTGCGATTAAAATATACCCTATTTTTTTGGCGCCGGTTTTTTAGCTGGCGGCGGAGCTGTTTTCTTTTTCTTTTCGAGTGCAGTAAAATAACTGTACCTAATTTCGAGTGTTTCAATAGTAAAACCCGATTCCATGGCATTAAAACCGCTGTACTCGATACTTACCGGAAATGCTTCATAGAACTGCCATACGGCAAGAGGACGCCCTTTGTTCGATGCGCCGGTGCCAATAAGCGAAACCAATAACGAAATGTGGTTGGTTTTTTGGTTATACATACAGTCTTTAAACCATGCTGCAATTTTTGAACTGCTCGTAAAACCGCGTTTTAGAATTAATTTTTCGAACCTTAAACCGGTAATAAACGACCTTGGCTGACCAAAAAAGCCCATTTCCGGGTACTCTTCCAGGTCGAGCGAAGCTTTAAGTCCGCTAACTTCCATAAATGCAGCTTCTTCAGGACCTAAATATTTCGATTCGTTGGTTTGACTAAACAAAAAATCGACACGAAAACTAAAGCCGGGTAAGGGGTATTTGTCTACTTCAGGTGGCATTGCTTTATGTTTAGTTTAAGGGTTTTATGTTGAAACTGAACTCCGGACTTATATTGCGCAGTCCGGAGTTTCAATTTAGGTTAATAGGTTCGGTTTGAATTTATTAACCGGCAGTAACCATAATGTTTTCCGACACAATGGTAATTTTTTCAATCGCTACTTCGTTTGCCGTTGAGTTCATGTCGGGCATTTCCCAGTTCGAAACCCAAGCGTCTTGCAATTCCCATGAAAGTACCGGTTCGCCCAATTCATTTTTCAGCACAATGGTTACCACGTCGCGGAATGCATCGCGGTCGGTAGCCACCAAATCGTGCCAAGCCTGAAAGTCGGCATCGTCTTGGAAAATTGCTTTAGAAAGTACTACATCACTAAAAGTTTGCAAACCCGGGCTTTTGATGTTATAAAATTGAGGGCTTTTACCGTCGCGGTATTCAATTGAAGCGATGGAAGAGTTTAGTCCGCTTGCCTCAGAGCAAACAATAGAGCCGTTAGCTGCATTTGCCCAGCTTACTTCGAAATGAAATTTCGGAATTGGATATGCTTCAGCCATATTTTACTGTATTTTTTGTTTAATTAATATTATATTTTACCGCAAACTATTCGTTACTTCCTGAAATAGATTTGTGGCTAAATTTAATGATTACGAATTCGGCTGGTCGTACAACAGCCATACCAACTTCAATAATCAATCTACCTTCAAGTATGTCTTCTTGGGTCATGGTGGTTCCTAAACCAACGTTTACAAAGAATGCTTCGTCGGGGGTTGAACCCATCATAGCACCGGCTTTCCAGAGGTTAATCAGGAAGTTGTTCATCATTGCACGAATTCGAATCCACGTCATCTCGGTGTTGGGTTCGAATACTGCCCAACCCGATGCCTGCTTTAGGGTTTTTTCTGCCATATTAAAGAACCTGCGAACCGAAACATAACGCCATTCGCTGTCGTTGCCTGCCAACGTTCTGCCACCCCAAACCAAGTTGCCCTGACCCGGAAATGCACGAATTGCATTGATTGATTTTCCGCCCACCGGATCAACATTTAAGTTTTCTTGTTGGTCGTTATCAATTTCAACCCAAGGTTTAACTGTATTTGAAAGGCTTACGTTTGCCGGAGCTTTCCAAACACCTCGATTATCGTCAACTTGCGAGTAAATGCCTGCAATAGCGCCGCTTGGAGGAAGTTTAGAGGCTTCTTGATAAATTTTACTTACAGCAACTTTATATAAAGCCACATTTTCATAAACCGCTTTATCCAATTGGTCTTCAATTTCGGCGGCATCCAATACCAACGAACTCATAAATTTTTTGAAGTTCTGTATAAGGGTATCCAGTACTTTGCGAGCAGCTTCAACCTGAGCCGGTTCTTCTTTTATTTCGGCAACCTCAGCTTCGGCTTGCGTTGCAGCCAAATTTAAGTCCGAAAATTCCGATTTCGGATTAATGGCACCGCCTTTAACCGCTAAATCGAGTGCATACAATCCGCGAACTAATGCAGCAAATACCGAGTTCGAATTGGTTTTTTGTTGCAATTCGCTTTTTACTACCGGGTTGGTAAGTGTGTTGTCGCGCAATTGGTACAATTCCATTCCGGCAGCTTTCAGAATGCCTATTTTATGAGCAACTTCAGCTTTTGTATTGGCTTGTTTTTTATCGAATTGGTTAAGCTTTGTTTCTAAGCCGGCTTGTGCTTCAACAAATTGTTTAACCGCTTTAAAATCGGCTATTGCAGAGTTGAAATTAAGCACCGGTTGTGGATTCGGAACAATGTCTTCCAAGTTAATTTTTTTGCCTTTAGGGTCGGTAAATACCACATTCTTGTAAGATACTTCAGCTTTGTAAAGCGTCTGAATCCAAGGATAGTAGGCAGCACCAAATTGCAGCGCATTAATACCAATACCCGAGCGGAATTGTTCAATAACGTCAACCATATCGTCGAGGTTTTTGTAGCCTTGATATACGTCAAGCACCGTAAAGCGGTCTTTCAGTTTTAAACAAAGCAATAAAGCCTCTTGTTGCAACGAATACGCTTCATCTTTCGATTCCAACAACATGGCATCGGGCAAAAGAATTAGGGTAGGCAAGTTTTCTTTTTTGCTGATTTTAATACCGGAAGAAATTTTTTCAAAAGAAATTTTTTCAGAATAGTTTCCAACCGACAAAATGCAGCACTGCCCACCGCCATTGGCATAGAACATTCTTACACTATCATACAGATAGTATTGTTTGTCGAATTTTACCGAATCTACGTTTTTGTTCTCATTCAGAACAACCTCGATAGTTGCGGGTTTGTAGCCCTGTCCAAAATATTCGTTGAACTCAAGCAACGAACTAATGTAAGTGGGCATGTTCTTAATATCCGTACCCGATTTGCTCGCACGTTCGGTATAGCCAATAAAAATTGGAATAGCCGTTGCAACCTGTGCTGCTGAAGGGGTAGATTTGGAGATTTCCTCCACATACACTCCGGGTGTTTTATAATCTGCCATAGCGTTAATATTTAGTTATTAAACGAATTTACAAATACACATATTCTTTGAAAAACATTGTTTTGTCAGGTTCTGCCGACATGGTAATATTGCTGAACTTCGGGATGGGCAACTTTTCAACCCAAACCTTTCCGGCTCTGCCATTTGCCGGCGAAATTATACGAAATGCTTTTTTGGTTATTTCGGTAATTGCAATCGGCTTTTTCGAAATAAACACTCTCGATTTTATGCCATCTTGTTCAATGACAGCTAATTCTTTAAATTCCACTTCTTCTTTGTCGTCGACAATTAAAATATTCTTTATGCTGTTGAAGCGCTCAAAAACCTGATATTGCCAGGGCAACTTGCGCGCTTCGAAGGTAATACCGAATTGCACCGGCTCCGAATGTATGGCTTTTGCCATAACGGTATCAACAAAAAATTCAATCAATCCTATATCGGCAGCGCTGTATTTAGCTTTAAACAGCACAAAACTTGCTTCGGTATTTTTGCCCGAAATAAGTTCGTAATAGCCATCGGCTAAGGTTGGTACAATTTGAGCAAAATCATCCAAACTTGTACACACTATATTTTTATCTTTTGTTATAGACGAAAGCGTTTTTGGTGCTTTCCAATCCAAATTTTCAATCTTGGCTACCGATTTTGGCAGTAACCAATGCAAATCTGAAACGCCAATTTCTTTACCTTTAACTAAACCTGCACTTTTCTTATTTTCTTTAACTATTTTATTGCTGAAATAAAAAACCTCTTTGCCCATATCAATAAAAGGCAATTCGGAAAAAGAAAAGAATTGTTTGTTTTTTTGTTCAATTACTATACTGAATTTCAATTCTTTATCTATTTCAATAAATGCTTCAAGTCCTTCTTCTTCTTCTTCGCATTCTTGAATAAGTTCTATAACTCCGGGTTTAATTTTAAGCATTAACCTATAGTTGGCAAGCAATTTTTCGGTTTCCGGGGTTTTATAAAAACCCAAATCAGTGCTTTCAAGTATTCCTGATTCATAATACTTGTGAAAAAAATTTATTTCAGCCAATTTTCTATAGGTTCTCATAATTCAGGCTATGTGGTTGGGAAATTGCTTGCAAGATTAATATCGAGTGATGCCATGCCTTCTTCAATGCGAATTAAGCTTATACGATAAATAACCGAAGGAGCATATTTGGCTCCGAGGCTTGCCCAAAGGTTATTTTGAAGTTGCAAGTCGAGGTTATAGTATTCAATAGCTATGCGGTTTCCTTCAATGTCCATGGCATTGTTTTGCATGAAAAAGCTAACCGTTTCGGTTAAAAACTTCAATCCTTCGGCGGCATTTTTACCGCTAAAAGTGGTGGTAATTAGTACTAATACATTAAGCGAAATAAAGGGTGGTTCGTTTGTATTTCGACGATTATACACATGCTTTTCTTCTTGAATGTTTATAGGCATCATAACCACCAAATCGTTGTCAATGGCTGCTGCACCGCCGGCATCAACCAAACCCGACAAAAACAGTTTGTCTTCAGGCAGGCCAAATCGCAGTCGGAAATGCTGGTTTAGTCGGTCTTTTATTTCGCTAAGTACTTCGTATATCATTGTACATTGAATATTAGTTGAAAGCTACGGTTCTTACCGCCCAAACAATTAAACGAGCAACATAAACGCCAATTAAATTAAACAGGAATATGCGCAAGTAAAATTTGGTTAGTGAACCTAATTGATTAATAAAATCGACAAAAATTTCCGTTAGAAATTCGCCAATAAGGTAAAATACCAAAAACCCGGTGATTGACGATATTAAACAAGCACCAAAGAACCATAAAACTTCTTTGGCAATTACTTTTTTTCCAAGTTTTGCACCTTTAAGTGCCGAAAAAATTTTTTTGTCGGCACCGCCTGTAAGCCCTTTTGTTTGACCAAACCCTTGGTTGGCCGCCATACTGCCTAGTCCCATATTATTTTTTTTTCGATTTGTCTTTTGTTGTAATATCCAGCGGTTCGAGGTTGTATTTTTTTATTGAATCGAAAGCATTCATAAACCCCAACTCACCTGCCACTCTAAAGTCTTCGATGGCCCCCGGAATATCGCCGATTAATCGCTTTACAGATGCACGGTTGAAATAGAGCGGAGCATTTGCCAACCCTAATTCCATGGCCAAATCAAAATCAATTAATGCCCCTTGAAAATCTTCGAGGTAATATTTGGTAACTCCTCGACCTAAAAGAGCAAGCGAATTAGCTGCATCAAGTTCAATTGCTAAATTGAAATCTTTAAGTGCCGATTCAAAATCTTTCGACCTGAAAAAAAGATTACCTCTATTTACATAAATATCATCGTTTTGCGGGGCAATGCTTATTGCTATTTCAAAATCTTTAAACGCCTTTTCGAATTCGGAAAATTTAACATGCAACAGCGCACGGTTAAAATACGCTCCGCCAAATTGCGGATTATAAAAAATAGTTTTGTTATAATCTTCAATCGCATTGCTAAAATCGCCCAATTTCTGTCGTAAAGTTCCTCTATTATAGTAGGCTTGAGCATAATCCGGTTTAAGTGCAATGGCTTTTCCGTAATCAAATAAAGCGGCAATATCCTTTCCCATATATTGTTTCGAAACAGCCATATTGAAAAAAGCGTTGGCATTTTCGGGTTGCAATTCGCAAACTTTCGAATAAATTTCAATGCTTTCTTTATATTTTTTCTGTTTGAACTTTATATTGGCAATCAGTGCCATTATGATTGGGTCGTTCGATTTCTTTTTAAGCGCGCTTGTGTAATCGTCCAATGCACCAACGGTATCGCTCAACAATTCTTTAATGCCTCCGCGGTTTACAAATGCTTGCGTGTCGCTGTCTTTTTCGGCAATAGCAAGGGTGTACAAGTCAATAGCTTCCATGTATTTACCCTCGCGCACCTTTTGGTTGGCATCGTTGAAATAATCGGGTGAGCCGCAAGCTGCGAATACTGCCGATACAGAAAGCATTAATAGCCAATTTTTCACAGTAATCCGTAAATTACAAGCATTAATATAATAGCTAAAATTGCCATAATGGCTAAAGCGATAGGCGAAGTAATAAATCGGATAATAAGCGAAATAATACCTCCGTAAAGATGCGTTAAGTAGTCTTCCGCCGAACCTTTTCCGCCCAATAAATTCATTTTAATAATTGCAAAGGTTTTAGCTTCGGTTTCCGGATGCTCTAATGCTTCTTTAAGCATTTTACCTGCCATGGTATCTAAGTTCCCACCATCTTTAAGTAAATTTACCACAAAATCGTCGGACGTATACACATAAGTTTTTGGGCAAATAATAAAATAATCACCATTTTCCGGTGTTATAGGGTCAATTGAAGCATTGATTTTTAAACTTGAATCAATAATGGACGAATTAACCAATGGTATTTCTTCGTGTTCATCGCCTTCAACTTGCGAAATTCCGGGGGTTAGTCGTTTTATTTTTTGCCCCGATGCATAAAACAAATTGTTGTTTCCTACATAGGCATAATATACTTGCTTGTCGCGAATAAGAGCAACCAATACGCTTAAGGTTATGCCTTTAAGACTAAAATTATGTTCGGCAGCAAAAAACAATTGTCGGTTTGCTTGCAAAATAGCTTCTTTTAAAGCATCACTCGGATTGTTAATTTTCGATTTTTCGAAAAAATTGCGAATACTTTCCAGCACAATAACAATGGCATGTCGGTTATAGTTTTCGCGGCTTTCAATTTCGGCCGACACAACCAAAAAACCATTTGCAGTTTCTTTATTCCAAAGGCTCTGCGTGTTACTGAACACCCATTTGTCGCTCCGAATAGCTTTAACAGCTTCCTGCGCACCGTAAATGTCGATACATTCGTAGTTAAGGTATTGCTTTGCGTAACCCATTTTATGTTGGTTTAATAAGGTACAAATTAATTTTAAGGCGTTTCTTTACGACTGTTCTCTTTTTTCATTTTGCCAATATTTAGCACTATAAGTGCTGCAAAAATGCCAATTGTTATAGACAAAATAAGCAATAAATCGAAATTAGCCAACATGCCTAAAATTCTTAAAATCATAAGCAATATTATTGCAAGTAAAATAAAAAACAGGTATACTCGAACTTCAACGGTAAACAATATAAAACGGACATCGAAATCGGCAATGGCAATAATATAGCCAACCAACGAAAACAGAAGTACGATGGCAAAAAACAAAACAAAAACTTTCCAAGCCAAACTTAGCCTATCCGAAAAACGCTGTGTATAGTCGGGCGCCGATTCGTTTACCTCCATTACCGACTTTTCAGTAACACTATATTCAAGCGAATTCGATAAAATGGTATGCAAATCGGGCAAGGTGTCAACCGATGAAGTGAATTTTTGACCAATTAAATTCCAAAGTTCGGGGTAGGTATTATCGTAACCCAATGCCCAGATGCCTAAACCGCCAAGTCGTTTTTCGTTTATATAGTCGTATTTCAGTGCCAAGGTTTTTTCGTTATCGAACCAGCATTGAACCCAATTTACGCTATCGCGAAAAACATAATACATTGAATGCGAAGTAGAATCGTACCGAGCTACATAGTTATCGGTGTAATTATTGGCAATATATTTATACGAACGAGGTCCGTTGTATTTAATAGCTTTTGCCGGAACTTTTGAGTCGGAAGTAATCCACTCGTGCCCATAGTAGGGCAAACCAAGTACTAATGAGCTTGCCGGTGCACCAAATTTTATATAGGTATCAATGGTGGTATTAATATTATTACCGGTCCAGTTTGCTCCGCTAAACAACAAGGCATTTGGGCCGGCTGCTTCGCTGTATTTTCCGTAAAAATCGTAACCCATCAAAAAGAAAAAGTCTACATGGTCTTTCAATACCGCCACATCGTAGGCATTCCGCCAGTCTATCGCCGGAATAGTAAGGGTAATTTTATAGTTCGAATTTTCAGCCAATAATTCTTTTCGCAATCGGATAATAAATTCGGAAAATTGTACTTTATGCGATTTCGGCACTTCTTCAAAATTAATATTTACCCCGTCGCCTTTGCGTTTTCGGAGCAACATTATTAAGTTTTCGATTAGCTTATTTTGTGCATCTAAATTTTCAATAAACTTTCTATTATTCTCCGAGCCAAAATTAGTAACGCTTAAATCAACCGCGCAACCGTATTTATGTGCTAAACTAATAAGCCCGGTTTCGTTCCAGTGGTGCACGGTTTTAAAATCGCCGTCGGTTGGGTTTAACTCGTACGAAAAATAAACAATTCGAGTTAACAGATTGAAATTGTAGTTTTTATAAGCAGTTCCCATCCAATACGGGTGGTATCCAATTACCTGCCGAGCTAAAAAGCGCGTAGTATCTTTCGGATACGTTTGCAATTCGCCATCAATATTATTAATCTGATTCCACGATTGCTCGCCCGAAACTTTTCCGGTTTGATTAAAATCTTGATGGTTAATATGGTTTTTTTCATGTAAGAAAAACGGATCGTCCTTGGTGTACATCGGGTAAACCGAATCGACCAAAACATATTTAACCGGCGACAGATAATGCAAAATATCACCCAAAAAAGTTCCGGGTGGTTTTAGCATTCTTTTCACTTTAACTATGGTATCGTTTCTGGCGGCATCCATTCCTTTTCCGTAAGGAACAAATGTGCCGCGCGTGGTATCTTGCTGCGCATAACCGGATGCTGAAAGCAAAACAAACAGTACGGTAATAATATATCGGATAGCCGGCTTTTTCATTGGTCGGTATTATTTTGCGTTTTGAACTTTAAGTCCTTTAACCTTTCGGCGGCTAATTTTGAACTTATTATAATACTTACGTTTAATTTTAAGGGTGGCTTTGTTGCTTTCCGGTTGCCAAAAAAACGATTTTGGTCGAATATGAAACTCTTTGCCATCGTAAGGAACACTCCCCACATCGTTTACCCATTTTTGCGCACCTATGCGGTAAATAATTTTATCGCCGTATTCGGTTTGTACAAATTTAAGCGAACAACTGTCGCGCTCTTCAAACTTAATTTCTAATTCTTTGGCAAAAGTATTTACACAAATTCCCGGGGCTTTTTTCTTTATAATAATTTGTTCAATAACCGTTTCGCGGGTTTGGTCAACCACTGCTGAATCGTTGGATACGGTGGTTGTTGTTTCAATTCGTTGCAAAACAATTTTTTTCGAAACATAAAACTGTATTGCGCTAAGCTTTATATTTTGTTCTTCTAATTCCTCGCGCATTTCTTGGGTAAACATTACTTTACACGACGAAAAAAAGAGTGAACCGACTAAAATTAGTAGAATACCTTTCATACGCTAAATGTTATTTCGATAATTAATACTGAATGAATAGTATTTAATATAAGATTGTCCAACATAGAATTTGTGCATAGTCCGGTATAGTTAGGTTACACTATATTAATTATGCACAGCGGCACTTAAAATTAAAAGATCGTTATTCCGGTTACGACTAAAATTTGGGGTAGTTATAGTGCATCTGATTTATTTAGTCGATTGATAGCGTACCATGAGCTTCTAAAAAATTCTTTTCATGAAAATAAAAGACATACAAGTATTTTATTTGTGAATTTTTGATGTACACTTTAATTTATGGTATGCACACAAGCATTGCTTACTTCAGTCCCGGATATTATATCTAACAGTCTGAATTTCAGTGTTTTTAGATTTGTGATTTTAAATTATTTTTCTATAAGTTTTGGTTTGGTATAAATCAAGAACTTATAGAATAAATAATTATTGCAAGTTTACTATTATTATTCTTTAAAACCAAATTTTTTTGAACGTTTTTCTATTATTTTTAACTTTTTTCTAATGTGCTTACTGATTGCATTTTATCTTTTTTATTTTTACTCGAAGTTTAAATTCATTAATTGAATTTTGGAATTTACTTTTCAAACTTTCTGCATTTTGGCGGCTAAATTGTTTTGTAATCTTAATAGTTAATTAAGATTTCAAGAAATCATGAAGAATTAATTACCATTATAACTCTATTTTTCAACTTCTTACAACATTTAAATAACGGTCTAACAGTTTTACTAAAAAAAAATACCGGTCGATGCAACTTTTAAAAAATTACATTGTCATTAATAACAGAAAAGCGATAAAAAATTGGATCCGATTTACGCCGACATACACAAAGATGTAATAGAAAAGTGCAAGCAAGGCAATGCTAAAGCACAATTCGAACTGTACAAACTTTATTCGAAAGCGATGTTTAACATTAGCATTCGGATGCTAAATTCTACGGCCGATGCCGAAGATGTATTGCAAGAAGTTTTTATAGATGTATTTGCGCACTTGCCCGGTTTCAGATACGAATCGTCGTTTGGTGCTTGGATAAAGCGAATAACCATAAACCGATGTATAAACTTTATGAAGCGAAACAAAGGTTTACTAAGCTTTACCGACGATTTAAGTACTGCCGACCGAGCCGAAACACCTGCCGAAAACGAGCCGCTATTTTCGGTTGAAAAAATTAAGGCGGCGGTATCGCTGTTGCCCGAAGGATATAAAGTTATTTTTAACTTGTATTCGTTTGAAGGTTACGACCATGCTGAAATTGCTCAAATTTTGGATATTACCGAATCGACATCGAAATCGCAATACCTGAGGGCAAAAAATAAACTTAGGGAAATTTTACAAACTGCTAATAATTAAAACAATGAAATACGATATAGAAGATTATATAAAAGACCACCGCAACGAATTCGACACGCATGAACCTTCGGACAAGGTTTGGAAAGCTATTGAAAGCCAACAAAAAAGGCATATAATCGGCAATTTGCAGCAACATTGGGTTAAAATAGCAGCAGTTGTTATTGTGCTTTTAATGTCGGTGGCTGTATTGAATTATACAGTTTTTAACCAAAGCCCGAATTTGACCAACGAAAATACCGATATGGCTATTGAAACACAAATTCCTGAGCTTTCGGAAACCGAAAACTATTATAATACGTTGGTAAATGAAAAATTGGAAGAAGTAAGGGTTTTTGCCGCTGCGAAACCTGAACTTGAGCAAGAATTAATGACCGATTTTGCCGAGCTGGACAGTATTTTAATTGAACTTAAAACCGATTTGAAAGACAATGCTTCGAATGAAGAAGTAGTAGATGCTATGGTGCATAACTACCGCATAAAACTTAAAATTCTGGAAGATTTGCTAAGCGAGTTGCAGCGTCGAAAAACCGGACAAGCCAACAATAAGCAAGGCACCAATTTATAGCTTAAACACTTACAAAAGTAATTACGATTAAAACAGCACAAAAAATGAAATATAAACTGTTAATGTTAACCATAGTTTTATCTTGCGGCATACAGGCTTTTTCGCAAAGCATAACCGAAGTTAAAAAATTTAGTAAAAACTATGCCGTTTCGCCGGTTACGGTGCTCGAAATTACCAATAAATACGGTAAAGTACATGTTTCAACCACCGATGCCGATTCGGTAAGCATTGAAGCGGTGCTTAATATTACGGCACCCGATAAGCAAAAAATGGCGGCATTGCTTAAAACCGTTACGGTCGATTTTGATGCTTCTACCTTTTTTATTACCGCAAAAACGGTTTTCGATAACCAAAGTAATACTATTATTACTGAGTTGAAAAAAATAACCGATGAACTGATGTTTTCGCAAAGCAATATTAAGTGCGATTTTATGGTAAAAGTTCCTAAATACTTAAACGTTAAAATTAATAACAAGTACGGCGATGTGTTTGTAGGTGAGCTTACCGGAAACTTAGATTTAAAGCTTTCGAACGGCGATTTTAAAATTGAAACCATTGGCGGTACCGGCAATTTGGATATTAAATTTTCGAATAACGGTTCTATTAAATCAATGAACAACGGCACCATTTTATCGTCTTATTCGGATATTAGCATTGCCAAATCCGATAGATTAAATTTGGATACCAAATCTTCAAAAATTACCATTTCGGAGGTAAATATACTGAAAGCCATGTCGCGACGCGATAAATATTACATTTCGAATATCAACTATTTTTATGCCGACACCTATTTTTCCGACGTTTGGATATCGAATTTTGACAGCGAGCTTACTTTTAACATGAAATACGGAAAAATGAATATAGAAGGTATAGCAAAACATTTTTCGCTAATCCAGCTCAATACTTCATTTACAGATATTAATTTATACTTTCCAAAACTAAGCGCTTATAAATTCGACTTAGCACACAAAAACATGGCACTTAATTACCCTAAAGATTTGGCAGAAGTAAGCCAAACCACTAATGAAGCCGATATTAAACAATTTATTTTAACCGGTAAAATAGGTAAAGGAGAAACCAATTCGAGGGTTAAAATTACCTGCGAAAGTTCAAGTTTAAACATTCATCATCAGTAAAATTGCATTTGCAATCAATAATCTGTAAATTCTAACATCAAATAATTAAATCTATGAAAAATTTAGTATTCGTTTTAACAGTTTTCGCATTTTCTACTGCAATTTTTGCTCAAGAAATAATCGATAATGAAATTAAAAAAGACAAAAAAGATGAGGTTCAAACCTTATTTGGTGCTGTAAATTCGCATGGCGGATACGGCGGGTTTGGCTTGCGCGTTGGTCAGTTAAACGGCGCTAATACCGTATGGAACGGCGGACAAGGCGGCTGGATAATAAACCATGCAATAACTTTGGGTGGCGCAGGTTACGGTTTTGTTGGCGAGTCTTTTACCCAACCCGGTACAACCGATAGTTATTTTATGACCGGCGGATTTGGTGGTTTGCTGATAGAACCAATTATTCTGCCCAAATTTCCGGTACATATTTCAATACCTATTATTATTGGAGCAGGCGGCGTTTCGTTGCAGGAAGACCAATACATGAACAACTTTCAAGACCGAATGATGATGCGTAATAATTCATTTTTCGTAGTATCGCCCGGAGCCGAAATTGAGTTTAATGTAATAAAATTTATGCGCATTAGCGCCGGAGCATATTATAGATATACTACCGACATTAATTTGACTTATAGCGATGGCACGCAGGTGGCTACAAAAACTTTTCTTAACGGATTGTCCTACGGTATAACTTTTAAGTTTGGTGCATTTTAATTCGCACTAAACCAAATCCTATAAGCACCCGTACTTATTTATGCAAAATAACACGGGTGTTTTTATTTTAAATAAACTTATATAACCTCTATATTGTCAATAATTGGTTAATTTTCACTTTTTGG
>JAIFNC010000007.1 GCA_020047935.1 Bacteroidota bacterium | reverse complement strand
ATTTTAATTCGGAAGGTTACTTTGGGGCGCGATTCGGTAATTTTTTCGGGCTATTTACCTCCAAATTTTGCAGCATTTTATTCAAAAGAAAATAATAATATAAAACTCAATAAACCAATAGCATACAGCAATAACAGTATAGGTTTTACCTTTGTAAGTAATTCCTATCAGCATGCCGATATAATAGCCTATTCAACTATGCTCGAGGGTTTTGACAGACAGTGGTCGGAGTGGAATAAGCAAACGGAACGAAATTATACCAATTTGCCCGAAGGTAAGTATGTTTTTAAAGTAAAAGGAAAACTCGGTAACCAAGAGGAGTATAATATATCGAGCTACGAATTTGTAATTTTGCCGCCAATTTACCGAACTTGGTGGGCGATATTGTTGTATTTTGTTTTGGCTGCAGCATTTTTTATTATAAGTATTGAATTGTATACAAGAAGGTTGCGTAATGCAAATTTAAAACTTGAAAATACGATTGAAAATAGAACCAAACAAATTTCGGAGCAAAACTTTGAAATAAAAGAACAAGCAAAATTGCTCGAAAGAACCAATAAAGAGCTTGAAAAATTGTCGATAGTTGCCGATAAAACAACCAACGCCGTAATTATAACCGACCATAAAGGCAATATTGAATGGTTGAACAACGGTTTTAAAGAAATGTTCGATTATGATTTGGAGGAGTTTACAACAACTTTTGGCAATTGCCTATTAAACACCACCAACCCCAGTTATGTAAATAAAATTTTGCTAAGTGCAATTCGGAACAAAACGAATGTAAACTACGAAATGAAATTGACTTCGAAAAAAGGTAAAGAAATGTGGATTCATGCCAACATTACACCTATTACCGATAGCAATAACCGGTTACAAAAACTAATCGTAATCGATTCGGATATTACCGCACTTAAAAAGGCCGAACGTGAAACACAAATACAAAAAGAAATACTCGAAGAACAAAACAAATATATAACCGCCGGAATAGAATATGCTAAAACGATACAGCAAGCATCGTTGCCGCTAAAATCGGTTACCGATGCGTATTTCGATTCGTTTCTTTTGTACAAACCTAAAGATGTAGTTTCCGGCGATTTTTATTGGTTTACGCATATTGAAGCTACTAAACGGTCGGCTGCAAAAACAATTGTTGCGGTGGTCGATTGTACCGGACATGGCGTACCCGGAGCATTTATGTCGCTTATAGGTAGCCGACTACTTAGCGTAATTGTAAATGAGCGCCGAATTGTAGCCCCCGGCAAAATACTCGAAAACCTCGACCGTGAAATAAATATAGCATTAATGCAAGCACAAACCGACAATGCCGATGGTATGGATGTTTGCCTTTGTTGTATTGAACATGTTGGTAATAATGCGTTTAACCTTACTTTTGCAGGAGCAAAACGCCCACTTTATTATACTGCCAACAGCGGAATGGTACATACCATTAAAGGCAGCCGCAGACGAATAGGTGGAAAAAAAACCTTACAAAGTAATTTGCCTTTTGAAGAAACAACAATCGAAATAACAACCGACACGCTAATCTATTTAACAACCGACGGATTTATTGACCAAAATTCGGCAGACAGAACGCGTTTTGGAACTCGAAATTTTCTGAATAACTTACAACAAGGTTCAAAATTTGAGCTTCAGAAGCAAAAAGAAACACTTTTTTCTGCCTTATCAACCTTTCAAGCTTCCGAAGAACAGCGCGATGATATAACAATTTTGGGAATACGCATGAAAAAAAGCATATAGCAACTTAACTTATGTGGCATATTTTTCCGGCACTGCTTTTGCAATTTCAACAATAAGTTTAGGCTGAAAGCATAGGATAACTAATTGTAAGCTATGTAATACTATGAGTTAATAAAAACTTTTAAAAAACTTTTTTGCAATTTTTTCGGAATAAAATATTTTTCTATAAAATTGAAAAGCAACGATAAAAAAAATATTTCTTAATTTTGTAAAATATGGTAAGAATATAGAACTTTTTTTATATATTTCCGGTTTCGATTTTATTAGTAAAACACAGTTTTTTGTTCATTTGATTTAGGCATATGGAAAATTTATTTATTGCAAATACGTTCGCACATTCATCGCCCCAAGTTAGCTTAAATGCTGATACAGGCGATTGTGAAATTTTAGGTGAGTCCTATATGGAATCTGCCGATAAATATTACCAAGTTGTAATTGACTGGGTAAATGAATATGTTATTTCCGATAAAACGCATATTAAATTCGACTTCCGACTCAATTATTTCAATACCAATTCCTCACGTTGTATTTTAGAAATATTTCTTATTTTAAGAGAATTTGAAAAAAACGGCGGCGAAGTAATTATAAATTGGTACTGCAAAAAATTTGATACCGATATGGTAGAAGAAGTGGAAGATTTTAGTCTCGATTCAGGGTTAAAAATACACCTTATTCCTATTGAAGCATAAAATGAAAAAGCTATACTTTCTATATGGATTAGCTTTTCTTATTTGCAATACATTGTATGCGCAAAACAAGAACATTCGGTTCGAACATTTAACTTCGGATTTGGGATTGTCGCAGAACTCTGTAAAGTCAATTGTTCAAGATGTACAAGGATATATGTGGTTTGGAACCCTCGACGGCCTGAACCGATTTGACGGACACGAAATAAAAATATACCGAAACTCGCCAAACAACCCAAATTCAGTTTCGGATAATAATATTACCGCACTTTTTATTGATAAACGCGGAAATATGTGGGTAGGAACTTCCGACAAAGGCATTAGCATTTATAACCCTAAAAGTGATAATTTTACCGGCTATAGGCATGTTAAAGAAAATCCGCTAAGCATTGCATCCGACCAAATAAATTGCTTTTACGAAGACAGTTACGGAAATTTGTGGATAGGAACTTCAAACGGTATTTGCTTATACGATTATGAAAACGATTCATTTAGCTCTTTTGCTCGAAATGCTTTAGTACCCAATGGTTTGTCCGATAATTTTATAACTTCGTTTGCCGAAGATAAAAACAAAACCCTTTGGGTAGGTACAAACTTCGGAATTCATCGATACGACCGTAAAAATGAACTATTCAGATCCTACAAATTCGAGTTTCACGATGCCGATTCGGCCTTTAATCCGTTAAAAATTAATACGCTTTATGCCGATTCGCACGGAACTGTTTGGGTCGGTAGCCCTTCGGGTTTATCAAGAATTGAAAATAATAAAATTTCGCAAATTTTCACTACCCATAATTCGGCCATTCCGGGCAACGAAATTACCGCAATTTTTGAAAGCGACCCCGGTTCGCTTTGGATTGGAACATCCTTTGGACTTACAAATTTCAACGTTGCAAAAGCTGAATTTATTAACTACGCCCATAATCAGGCCGATTTAAGCAGCTTAAGCTCCGATGAGGTAACTTCTATTTACCGCGACCGATCTAATGTACTCTGGTTCGGAACCTCGTTGGGAGGTGTAAACCATATTAACAAAACTTCATCAAGTATCGAATTATATCGACAAAAACCGTTCGAGCAGAATACATTGGCATCAAATAAGATACGAAGTATTTTTGTCGATTCCAAAAACCGTATTTGGATAGGTTCTGTAGATGCAGGCATAAGTATTTGGAACCCTGAAACCAAAAGTTACACCTATTTAAAACACGACCCAAGCGACGAAAACACCTTGCCGGGCGACCATATTAGATGTATTCGGGAAGACAGTGAGGGAGTTTTCTGGATTGCAACCGATGGCAATGGGTTGAGTGCTTATAACGAAAAGAAAAAGAAATTTACAAATTTTAGTGCCGAAGAAAAAAATCCGTTTGGCTTACGATCCGACAAAATATGGAATATTTATATTGATAAAAATGATAATATTTGGCTGGCTACTTTTGGCGGAGGTGTTTCGTATTTAGAGAAAAGAAATAAAGATTTGGGAGTTTTTAGAACCTACAGAAGCCGAAAAACAACCGAAAATTCGTTGAGCAACGACTTTGTAACCTCGGTGTTTATTCAATCCGACGGCACCCTTTGGGTAGGAACATTTGGCGGCGGATTAAATCGATTTATTCAGGAAGGCGAAGTATTTGAAGCCTATACCTATAATATTGACGATGTAAGCTCAATTAGCGATGATAGAGTGTACAGCATATTTGAAGATTCGGAAAAAAATCTTTGGATAGGTACTAAAGGAGGGTTGAACTTGTACAACCCGGATAAAGATAATTTTACCCGGTTTGGGGTGGAAAACGGTTTTCCGAACAACGTGATTATGGCTATTTTGGAAGACGGACACAAAAATTTATGGATAACCACCAACAACGGTATTTCGAAATTCGATAAAAAAGAAAAAATAGTGTTGAGAAATTACGGTACCGACGACGGATTGCAGAACAATGAGTTTTTGGTAGGTTCATATTTTCAACAAAAAAACGGCAAAATGTATTTTGGCGGAATTTCGGGTTACAATGCTTTTTTTCCCGATAGCATTAAGATAAATGAAGTACCGCCAAAACTTGTTATCAACGAATTTAAACTTTTTAACGAAACGGTAGTTCCCGGGCCTGATTCGCCATTAAAACAGCACATTTCGCAAACTCGAAAAATTGTACTGGAATATTACGAAAACTCGTTTTCGTTCGATTTTGTAGCCTTGCATTTTTCGCAACCTTCAAAAAATAAGTATTCGTACATGCTCGAAAATTTCGACAAAGATTGGATAATGACCAATGCCAAACGCCGGTTTGCAACGTATACCAACCTTTCGCCCGGCACCTATAAATTTATGGTTACCGGCTGCAACAGCGACGGAGTTTGGAATGAAGAAGGAATAGCGATTGAAATTATAATTCTTGCCCCTTGGTACGAAACATGGTGGTTTCGTATTGCAGCAGCCGCTGCCTTATTCTTGGCCGCTTTTTCGTGGTATAAAAGCAGAGTTTTGCGCATTGAAAGGCAAAAACGATTGCTTGAAGTGCAAGTAAAAGAGCGAACAGCCGAAGTTGAAAAACAAAAGCAACAAATTGAATTACAGCGCGATAATTTGGAAGTGCAGAACCAGCGAATTGAATTGCAAAACGATAGCATACGAAGTAGTATTAATTATGCAAAAAATATTCAAAATGCAATTTTGCCTACAAAGCAAACCATAGAATCGGTTTTCGATTCATTTACCATTTACCGACCCAAAGACATTGTTTCGGGCGACTTTATTTGGTTTAATGCAAAATATAACGACGAAGAAATTCCTACCTACTATGCCGCTGCGGTTGATTGTACAGGGCATGGAGTTCCGGGCGCATTTATGTCGTTAATAGGAAGCCGATTGTTAAACGAAATTGTAAATGAAATTGGAGTACACTCGCCCGATGATATATTGGAGCGCCTCGACGAAAAAATTATTGAAGCATTAAAACAACAGCAATCGGAAAACAACGATGGAATGGACGTGTGTTTGTGTGCAATTCAAAAAATTGATAATGATAATGTTAGGGTTTTGTATGCCGGGGCAAAACGACCGTTGTTTTTGTTTAGAAGTAATTTAAACGAATTGCAAACAGTAGATGCCGACCGACGATCGATAGGCGGAACAAGTTTAAAACGAAAAAAAGGTTTGAAATTTAAATTAAATGAATTAACTTTAAGCCATAATGATAGACTCTATTTAACATCCGATGGAGTAATAGACCAAAATAGTTTGGACAGACAACGATTTGGTACTAAACGTTTTTTGGAAAGTGTTAAAGAAAGTGTAAATTTGGACATGGAATTTCAGCAAAAGTACATAAACGATGCGCTGAATAATTACATGGATAAAGCTGAGCAAAGAGATGATATTACTGTGTTTGGCATAAAAATAAATATAAATAAAATCTAATAATATGAGAGACGACAGGGATATATTGGAATTTTATAAGTTATTAAATCAGAATATACTTATATCATACACCGGTTCGTTCGATAACCAAATTTTGGCGGTTATAGCCAAGAATATCGAATTCGTTTTGCAAGGAAATCCAAAAGTCAGTAAAAAAATATTCAAAATATTTTTTGAGTTGGCGCAGAATATTTCGTATTATTCCGATGAGCTAATTTACGGTCCGAATAATATGAAATCTGGCGAAGGTACCTTAGTTATTAAAGAAACCGATAAAGGCTATTTATTTATTACCGGAAATTTGGTGAAGAATGAAAAAGCCGGCACATTAATTGAAAAAATTAAGAAGATTAACGAGCTTAATCGCGATGCATTGCGCGAATTTAAAAGAGCAGAACGAAACCGACCGCGAGGAGAGCAAGGAGGCGCAAACATTGGACTTATACAAGTTGCGCTAACTTCTGAAAACGAACTGCTTTACAAGGTAGTGCCTTTCGATGATGAGCGCTCGTTTTATATAATTGGTGCATTAATTTCCAAATAATTTAAGTGTATGGAAAGATATACAGTACAAGGTTCGCATGAAGTGTTTTTTATTCCTTCGGTCGATTTAAACCCGGAAGGTGGAATTTGCGAATTGGGTGGTGAGTCGTATTTAGAAGATACGGCGAATTTTTATAACCCCGTTTTCGATTGGTTGAACGAATATTGTAAAGACAGTTCGAATGAACTGACTTTTAATTTTAAATTAACCTATTTTAATACCAGTTCTTCACGAAGTATTTTAGATATTTTAAATATTTTGAAAGATTTTGAAGACAACGGTGGTAAACTGGTAGTTAATTGGTTTTATGATAAAGAAGATATTGATATGGAAGAAGAAATTGAAGATTATAAAGCCGATTCCGGTATCGAAATCAACTTTATTCCGGTGTTGCGTACCGAACTGCCTTTTTTTGAGCCTAAACCGTCAAAAAAAGACGATTTGCTTCGCGAATAATTTAATAACCGAATTTGCGCTTTATGCCTTTTTTAGAGAAAAATCCGATTTTTTTTAAGTCGGATTTTTTGTTTTTACTGCTGATTTTTTTTCTCTAATTATTGCTTTGGTTACAACCATTGTTTGCATTTGGTAGAATCTAATTTTTGTGTACTTTTGGTGTGAAAATAAGCAGTTAATTTTTGAAAATTTTAACAAATACAATAAACTATTTACTTCCAAATTTTCGATGAAAAAATCGAAAAAGAGGTATTTAAACTAAAAAAAAGAGATTATGAGTATTAAGCATCGTTTAATGTTAATGAACTTTTTGCAGTTCTTTATTTGGGGGGCTTGGTTAATTTCGCTTGGCGGTTATATGATTGTTACACTGAAATTTACCGGCGGACAGGTAGGGTCTATTTATGCAACCATGGGTATAGCTTCCTTATTTATGCCCGGCATTTTGGGTATTGTTGCCGACCGTTGGATAAATGCTGAAAAAGTGCTGGCAATGTGTCATATGATTGGCGCAGTATTGCTTGTTTGGGCTGCAAATGTACAAGACCCGAACGTTATGTTTTGGGTAATGCTTTTAAATGCAATGGTTTATATGCCAACCATAGCCTTAAACAATACGGTGTCGTATGTGGTTTTAGAACAAAAAGGATTCAATATAGTAAAAGACTTTCCGCCAATTAGGGTTTGGGGAACCATTGGTTTTATTTGCGCCATGTGGTTAATTGATATTTTTAAAATTACGGTTAGTCCGCAACAATTGTACATTAGTGCCGGGGCCGCATTTTTACTGGGGTTATATGCTTTTACCATGCCGCAATGCCCACCGGCAAAAGTTCAAAAAAATAAATCGCTTGTTTCGTCCTTGGGTTTAGATGCGTTTGTATTGTTTAAAGACAGTAAAATGGCTGTGTTTTTCATTTTTGCCATGCTTATTGGGGCTGCATTGCAAGTTACCAATACCTTTGGTCAAGCATTTCTGTACGATTTTACAGCCGAATACGAATCGTATTTTGCAGTAAAACACCCAAGTTTACTAATGTCGGTATCGCAAATTTCCGAAACCCTATTTATTCTGGCTATTCCGTTCTTTTTGCACCGATTTGGTATTAAGAAAGTAATGATTATAAGTATTTGGGCTTGGGTGTTGCGCTTTGCCTTATTTGGCTTGGGTAATCCGGGCAGCGGCTTAATTTTACTGATATTATCGATGATTATTTATGGTATGGCATTCGACTTTTTCAATATTTCGGGTTCGCTGTTTGTTGAACAAGAGGCCGACCCTACTATGCGAGCAAGTGCGCAAGGGCTGTTTATGATTATGACAAACGGTGTAGGTGCATTTTTAGGCGGAATGCTTAGCGGTTGGGTCGTAGATTTTTATACTGCCGACGGGGTTAAAGATTGGCAAAGCATATGGTTTGTTTTTGCTGCATATGCGTTAGTTTTAGCTATTATTTTCCCTATAGCTTTCCGATACAAGCATAAACCATTGCAAGCAGTTCAACACTAAAGTATTTTTTGTTATAAAACTGTTTATATGAAAAATCCGATTTTAACGAATCGGATTTTTTTTTTATTTAATAATTGAAAAATATGTACATTATTTTGCAATTCAATTATAATTTGTATTTTAGCATATTATCGATGCCGCATCGCCTTTATTCATGAAATACGGAATTAAAAAGGTTTCGATTGAAGAAATTTGCACCGAAGCCGAAGTTTCAAAAATGACTTTTTATAAGTATTTTGAAAATAAAACCAAATTGGTGTTGTACCTGCTGAACCAAATTTTTGATGCTGCTTGGCACGATTTTAACCATGTGATGTTGCAAAATATTAGTTTCCCCGAAAAAATGAAGTTGCATATTCAGCACAAAAACGATTTTGCAAAAAACGTGAGCAAAGAATTTTTCCAAGATATTTACTTGAGTAATGAAACTGAAATTCAAGACTTTTTGCGCATAAATATTGAAAAAAGCATGCTCGAAATTCGTGAAATTTTTACTGCAGCTCAAAAAACCGGCGAAATTCGTGCCGACTTGAATATCGATTTCTTAATTTATTTTCTGAATAAAATACAAGAAATGGTTTCGGATAAAACCTTGCTAGAAATGCATGCCGATG
>JAIFNC010000075.1 GCA_020047935.1 Bacteroidota bacterium | reverse complement strand
ATTCGTACATCAGTTCTTCTTGTCGCTTTTTTAGTTTGTCGAAATGTTTGAAAATAGCCACATCCGCAGCAAATTCAGGCGTGCTCATTTTAACTGAGGTCGCTTCAATTTCGGCATCTATTTTCTCTATTTCTGTTTCTACTTGCGTAAGTTTATTTTTTACTTTTCTTATTTCTTTGTCGAAGGCTTTTCGCTGCAAATAGTCGATTTTATTATCCGAAATTTCAGGTTTTTCGCTATTTTCAGCTTCTTTTATATCTTTTAATTTTTTGTTTTCTTCGGCTTTACGTTTTTTCAGAAATTCGTAAATACTGCACAAATGCTCGCGAATATTTTTATTTCTGAATTCAAAAATCTTATCGGTCAGTCCATCTAAAAAATCGCGGTCGTGCGAAATAACAATCAGTGTTCCGTCGTATTGTGCAAGTGCTTGTTTCAGAATATCTTTCGAGCGCATATCCAAGTGGTTGGTAGGCTCGTCGAGCAATAGCACATTGTAAGGTTGCAGCAATAGCTTTGCAAGTGCCAATCGCGAACGTTCGCCGCCCGAAAGTACTTTAACCTTTTTTTCTACCGTTTCGCCCGAAAACAAGAATGAACCCAGAATATCGCGAACTTTGGTACGAATGTCGCCCACTGCCACATCGTCCAGCGTTTGCAAAACGGTTCGGTTTTCGTCCAATAATTCGTCGGAATTTTGTGCATAATACCCCACCGAAACATTGTGTCCGAGTTTAAATTCGCCGGTATAATCCAACGTTCCTATAATAATTTTAGCCAAGGTCGATTTTCCTTCGCCGTTTTTGCCCACAAATGCAATTTTCTCGCCGCGTTCAATCACTCGGTCCAAACCGTGCAGCACTTCGTGTTTTCCGTAGCTTTTCGAAAGGTTTTTCATTTCCAAAACCAATGTACCGGCACGCGGTGCGGGCAAAAAACGAAACTTAAGCGCCGAATTATCCTCTTCATCTACTTCAATAACATCAATCTTTTCCAATTGCTTAATTCGTGACTGAACTTGAACCGCTTTAGTGGCTTTGTACCGAAAACGGTCAATAAAATCTTGGGTGTCATCAATAAGTTTTTGCTGGTTTTTGTAGGCCGCCAATTGTTGTTCGCGGCGTTCTTTTCGCAGTTCTACATAGTTTGAATACGAGGCTTTGTAATCGTAAATTTTACCCACCGAAATCTCAACGGTTCGGTCGGTTATATGGTCTAAGAAAGCGCGGTCGTGCGAAATAAGCAACACCGCACCCGGATAATCTTTCAAAAAATCTTCCAACCACTGTATCGATTCAATATCGAGGTGGTTAGTCGGTTCATCGAGCAAAAAAACATCGGGGCGTTGCAAAAGCAGTTTAGCCAATTCAATGCGCATACGCCAGCCGCCGCTAAATTCGCTTGTTTGTCGGGTAAAGTCTTTAGCTTCAAAACCTAAGCCGGTTAAGGTTTGTTCAACCAGAGCATCGGTGTTGCTACCTCCCAATACCGTAAAACGGTCGTTTGCATCGGTTATTTGGTGCAACAGTTTATCGTAACTTTCGGTTTCGTAGTCGGTTCGGTGTGCAAGCTCGTTGTTAAAAAATTCAATTTGAAGTTTGAGCTTATTAATTTCGGCAAAAGCTGTTAAGGCTTCTTCAACCACCGTTCTGCCGTCGGTATATTTTGGTTGTTGTTGCAGGTAGCCCAAGGTTATATCGTTTGGGAACGAAATAGCACCTTCAGAGGGGCTTTCCAAGCCTGCAATAAGTTTGAGCAGCGTAGTTTTGCCGGCGCCGTTTTTGCCAACCAAGCCAATTCGGTCGCGCTTGTTTATCATAAAACTGATGTCTTTGAACAGTTCGAAACTTCCAAAGAAAACCGAGACATTATTTATTGAAATCATTCGTTTTAATAGTAGTTATAAGAGAATTACTGTTGCAAAGAATCTAAATTGTCATATTCCAAATCGGTTTCTGTATCCGAAAACATTTGGTCGTGGTACTCAATTCCGTGCAATTCGTTTAAAAAATCGACCCATGCATGAAAAAATGCACGGGTTCGGCGGTTGGTTAAAAATATAAGCGTAGTTTGATTTGGCAATACTCGAACAAACAAGCTGTTGAAACCGCGCCACCAACCGGTGTGGTAAACCACTCTTTCGTTGTTGTTCAGTTGCAGTAATCGCCAGCCGAATCCGTAGTTTTTAGTAGCGGTATAACGGTACGAAATGGAAGGTGTAAATGCTAATTCCAAACTTTCGGCGCTTACAATTTTATTGCTGTACAGCGCTTGGTCCCAAATAAATAAATCGTGCATATTCGAATATATACCCTTGTCGCCTAAAATTCCGTCGGCAATAATCGGTTGTGCAGGTGCGGTGCCGCGTTCGTGCCCTATGGCTATGTTTTTGCTCGAATAATCGTAGGTTGGGTTATACACAAATGATTCGGTCATGCTGAGTGGAGTAAAAAACTCGGATTGGATAAATTCGGCAAATGGTTTTTTTGTAATTCGTTCAACAATACTTGCCAAAATAGCATAGCCGGTGTTGGAATAGTCGTACATTCTGCCCGGCTTAAAATAAATATCGGGCTTGTGCTTAATCAAGGTTTTAATTAAATCGTCATTGGTCATAAAGGTGTACGGAGCCAAATATTCATCGGGAAAATAGCCGTAATTTGGCAACCCCGACCTGTGCGTAAGCAACATTTTAATAGTAATTCCTTCATACGGAAATTCCGGAATATGCTGCTGTATGGTGTCGGTTAATTGAATTAAGCCGCGTTCGTAAAGCACCAATATTGCCGTTGAGGTAAATTGTTTTGAAACGGAAGCCAACTGAAATGCAGTATTTACATCCATACTGTCTTTAGTTACAAAATCTTTAACACCATGTGCTTTTTTGAAAACAATTTTGCCATATTTAGCCACCAACATTACTCCGTTGTACTTTGTTTCAATAACCATTTTATCGAAAAAAGCGGTTGCAATTTCGGTTTCTTCGGTAGTAAAAACTTCATCGATATTTGAAGAAAGCTCGGGCAACTGTTTCTCGGTTTTAACCGATGGAATAAGTGTGCCGGCGAATGTTACCGGCAAAACCGTAAGAAAAATAATCAAAAACCACTTCATGCTTCACAATTAAAATAATACTTGAGTAACGGGCAACATGGTTTTAATTTTGTCAATTCGCGAATTGCTAAACCTATTGTTGCGTAAATCTAATTTTTTAAGGCTATTGAGCGATTCTAAAAAACTGTCGGGCAGCGCAATCAAGTTGCATCCGCTCAAATTAAGTTCTTCCAAACTGCTTAGCGAGCCTATAAATTCCAGTGTTTCCGGGTTGTTTAGGCCCGGATTTCCCGACAAATTTAAACGCCTCAAAGTTAGTGATTTAATTTGAATTGGTAAAGTCAGTAAATCATTTTCTGACAATTCGAGCACTTTTAGGTTCGTAAGCTTCTCGAATTTAGCTATTTCGGTATGAATGTTTAAGCGCTTATTGTCCGACAGTTTTAAAGCAGCCAATTGTTGCAAATCGTTTAAATTGGGCAAAGTCGAAAGTTTATTCGATGTTAAATCGAGCTCGTAAAGTTTGCTTAAGTTGGTTATTGAGGTGGGTATTTCGGTAAGTGAATTATATGCCAGCACCAATACTTCCAAATTGGCAAGCTTGCTCAAACTTTCCGGTATTTTTTTCAGGTCGTTGCTCAGGCAGTTCAGTTCTTTCAAATTTGAAAGTTCGCCAATATTTTGCGGCAACTCGGCTATATCGTTGTAGGTTAAAATTAACGATTCGAGGTTTTTCAGCAAACCAATGGATGCGGGTAAGCTGTTAAGCGAATTGTAGGTTAAATCGAGTTTCTGCAATGCTAAGCAACTACCAATAGATGCAGGAATAGATCCGGTGAAATTATTATTGCGAATATTTAAGATTTGCAAATTATTCAATCGTCCAATTTCTTCGGGTAGGTTTTCTAAATTATTGTACGATAAATCGAGTTCTTTCAAATTTACCAATTTTGTAAATTCTACCGGTAAGTTTACCAAAATGTTTTTTTTCAGAAACAGGCTTTGCAAGTTGTACAAATTACCAATATTTGCAGGTAATTCCGAAATTTCGTTGTTTTCTAAATTAAGCGACGAAAGTAGTTTGGCGTTTTCAATCTCGGCAGGCAAAAACGAAAGGTAATTCGACGATAAATCGATTACCGCCAAATTTTTCAGCAAAAATAAATTTGGGTTTATACTGCGAATGGCATTGCGCGATGCGGTAAATATTTGCAAATAGGGCGACATGCAATTTTCAGGCAGTTCAATGAAACGATTGGCGCTCAAGTCAAGCTTTTGCAAGTTTTTAAGTTTCGAAATGCCGTCGGGTATTGCCGTTAAATTGGAAAACGATAAATTGAGATTATACACTGCCAATGGTCGTTTTAGGGCATCTTCCATGGTTATAAATTCATCTTCGTTTTTTAGCTCGTTTATATCAATCAGCTGATTGGTTTGAGCTATACTTGTTAGCGATAAAAACGCCGTCAAGATTAAAAAATTACAAATTTTCATTTCAAATTATTTTAACTGAATTCTACATTGGTTGTGCTTTACTTTAATGCACCAAAATTTATTTTGAAAAGTATGAACTATTTCAATTCGAATTGAAATACCCGGTTAAAATCTCTTCCCGGGAAACAAAATTAGGTAAAATTTCGAATTTGACAATTTTTGACAGTTTTTAGCCTCTTTTTAAAGGCAGTTTTACATTTTCGCAGTCATTTTTTCTCAATCGGCAGTCAAAATTCGGCAATTTATTTAAACATTCGGTAGTCTATTTAAAATTTGAATTCATTTAAATAGGGCTTATGTGCTTGTTATTCAAATTAAATAAAAAAAAGTAGCCGGAGTTATTATTTAGATTAAATTCAAATTAGGGCTAAAATCGGATAAAAACATGCTTATATATTGTTTGACAATTTTCATCTATTAACTTTGTCGACAAATACTGAATTTTATGAGTGTCTTGTATTTGTTAATCGGTTTTAGTTTTTTGGTTGCCGCAGGTTTTTTAATCGCTTTTTTATGGGCAGTTAAATCGGGGCAATTCGAAGATTCTTATACTCCTTCGGTACGTATGCTTTTTGACGATGAGTTGAAAAACAAACCTGAAAAACCCACCGAACAAGTACCAACCGAAAAAACCTTGAAGATTAAATAACAACTATATATTTTAATTAATTTTATGGAAGAAAAATTCTACTACGACAACAAGTTTGTTAAACTGTTTGCTTACGCCACAATTTTTTGGGGTGTAGTAGGTATGGTGGTAGGGTTGCTTATTGCCTTGCAATTGGCTTTCCCGTGGTTCAACTTCGAACTGCCTTTTACTACCTTCGGTCGCGTGCGCCCGGTGCATACCAATGCAGTTATTTTTGCCTTTGTAGGCAATGGTATTTTTATGGGTATTTATTATTCGCTTCCGCGATTGCTTAAAACCCCAATGTGGAACAAAACATTAAGCGCTATTCATTTTTGGGGATGGCAGCTTATAATTGTTGCAGCTGCGGTAACTCTCCTTATGGGTTTTACAACATCTAAAGAATATGCCGAACTTGAGTGGCCTATTGACATAGCAATTGCGCTAATTTGGGTGGTTTTTGGTGCCAATATGATTGGTACAATTTTAACCCGACGCGTACAGCATTTGTATGTAGCTATTTGGTTTTATATTGCAACCTTTGTAACGGTAGCTATTTTGCACATTGTTAACTCGTTCGAGTTACCTATTTCGTTCATGAAAAGTTATTCGCTATACGCCGGAGTTCAAGATGCCTTGGTACAGTGGTGGTATGGGCATAATGCGGTTGCATTTTTCTTAACTACCCCGTATTTGGGCTTAATGTACTATTTCTTGCCAAAAGCAGCCAATAGACCGGTGTATTCCTACAAACTTTCTATTATTCACTTCTGGACACTTATTTTCCTTTATATTTGGGCCGGACCTCACCATTTGCTTTATAACGCTGTACCCGATTGGGCGCAGTCGTTAGGCGTAATTTTTTCGGTTATGCTTATTGCTCCTTCGTGGGGTGGTATGATAAACGGTTTAATTACCCTGCGCGGCGCTTGGGACAAAGTTCGCGACAGTGCCATGCTTAAATTTATGGTGGTTGCAGTTACTGCCTACGGTATGTCTACCTTCGAAGGTCCGATGTTGTCGCTTAAAACCGTGAATGCCATAAGCCACTTTACCGACTGGACTATTGCACACACACACATTGGTGCCATGGGTTGGAACGGTTTCCTTACATTCAGTATGTTGTACTGGCTGTATCCTCGACTTTTTAACACAAAACTTTATTCCGAAAAACTTGCCAATGTCCATTTCTGGATAGGAACTACCGGTATTTTATTCTATGCAGTACCCCTATATTGGGGAGCATTTACCCAAACCCTTATGTGGAAAGAGTTTACTGCCGATGGTTTGCTGGCATACCCAAATTTTATGGAAACGGTATCTCAGATTATACCATTTTATCATCTCCGAACCTTTGGTGGAACATTGTATTTGATAGGTGTTGTAATTATGATTTATAATTTGATAAAAACCGCTAAGCAAGGCAGTTTTGTAGCAACCGAAGAAGCTTCGGCGCCGGCATTGGAAAAAATACCGAGCACAAAAATGTTTGGCGAAAGCATTCACAAGTGGTTAGAGCGCAAACCAATTCAATTTATCTTTTGGTCAATTATTGCGGTTTCCATTGGCGGTTTGCTTCAGCTTATTCCTATGGCAGTTGTAAAATCGAACATTCCTATTATTGAAAGTGTTAAGCCATATACCCCGCTCGAACTGCAAGGTCGCGATGTATATATTCAAGAAGGATGTGTAAACTGCCATTCGCAAATGGTTCGTCCGTTCCGTTCGGAAACCGAGCGATATGGCGAGTATTCAAAAGCCGGAGAGTTTGTATACGACCATCCGTTCTTGTGGGGTTCGCGACGCACCGGTCCCGATTTGGCTCGCACCGGAGTACTTACCGGAAAATTATACAAATCGAATGCTTGGCATTACGAACACATGATTAATCCACAGTCGATTAACCCGGTATCGGTTATGCCTAAATACCCATGGTTGGCCAAAAATAAAATTGATTTATCGACCACCGCCGCCAAAATAAATGCCATGCGTATGTTGGGTGTTCCGTATGCCGAAGGTTATGAAAGCCAAGCCAACGATGACCTTATGAAGCAAGCACAAATAATGGTTGATGGAATGAAAACCTCTGGTGTTGAAAACGCCCAAGCCGACACCGAACTTATAGCCTTAATTGCTTATTTACAGCGCTTAGGTGTTGATATTTATGTTGGCAAAGAAACGGCAAAAAATCAAGGTGTTAAAATGCCTGAAGCTCCATATACCGATGCCGAAAATTTAGGTGCAGGTAAAGAAATCTTTGTGAAAAATTGCGCAGCATGCCACGGTGTAGCAGGCGAAGGCAACAAAATAGGACCAAACCTTACCGACAATTTCTGGATTGAGGGCGGAACCAACGACAAAATATTCGAAGTAACTTCCGAAGGATACATCAGTAAAGGAATGCCGGCATGGAAATATACCATGAATACCAAACAATTAATGCAAGTGGTTTCGTATACATTAAGTTTGAAAGGTACGAACCCGCCCAATGCTAAAGCACCGCAAGGTGAAGAGGTTAAATAAAAACACAAACGGTTTTAGCCCGACAGCCCGGTAAAAACTGTCGGGCGAACCTAAAATAAATTAACCCAAATTAATTGTATGAAATTAGCTACTCATTATTTAAGCGAAATTGGTGGAATAAGTATTTTTCCAATTATTTCAATGCTTTTATTTACGGTGTTTTTCACATTTATCATGTGGCATATTATACAAACCGATAAAGAAACGGTGCGCTATATGGAGCAATTGCCTTTTGACGAAAGCGAAAAAAATAATTAATGCCTTAAAATTCAATTGTAATAAATAACATTATGAGCGACGAGAATAAAGATTCGAAAAAACGCGATAAAGATATTTTACTGGATTACGATTTCGACGGAATTAAAGAATTCGATAATCCGACACCTCCATGGTTTACGTATTTATTTTATGTAACCATTGTGTTTAGCGCAATTTATTGGTTTCATTACCACGTTTTTGATGCAGGTATAAGCCAAGACCAAGAGTACTTAAATGAAGTAGCTCAGTACGAAGCACAAAAACTTGCAAATGCACAAGATTCAACCAAAACAAAAGCAATTGCCGAAGTACTTACTTCGGAAGCCGATTTGGAAGCCGGAGCAAAAATTTATGCGGCAAACAATTGTGCGGCTTGCCATGGTTTAAATGGCGAAGGAAACCAAGTTGGCCCTAACCTGACCGATGAATACTGGATAGTGAGCAATAAATTTGCCGATGTAACCAATACCATTAAAACCGGTAGAATTACCAAAGGTATGACACCGTATGAAAGTATTTTGAACGAACAACAAATAGCCCAAGTTTCCAGCTATATTTTAGTTAAACTTAAAGGTACAAATCCGCCGAATGCTAAAGCTTCACAAGGCGAAAAATTTCAATAAAAACTTTTTATTATGAAGAAAATACTTTTCAGAGCCATTAGTTTGGCTACGCTTACGCTTGCATTGTCGGTAGTGGCATGTAGCCCTAAAGCTGAAACCGGTGACAATGCGGCTACCGAAGTTAC
>JAIFNC010000302.1 GCA_020047935.1 Bacteroidota bacterium | reverse complement strand
ATTTAATGCCGGTGTAGGCGTAATGTTCTAAAAACCATATTTTTATGTCGAAATTAATATTGCTTTTGGGCTTGCATTTTGGTTTACTAAATGCTTTTGGGCAAAACGAGCAACTTACCATACCCAAAGCGTTGCTTACTGAAATTAAGAAACTTAGCCAAGCTAAAGCTCCGGCATTAAGCATTCTTAAAATGCCGGGTTCCGACGATAAAAACGCCCCCGGTCGCTTTTTGAAAGTTGATAATGCCGCTCCGGTAAGTTATTCGTACAACGGGCGTGTAAAATGCTGCCGAGCAGGCGGATGCAATGCTCCGCATGTGGCAAGATTAACCGAAGAATTTGAGTTTTTCGATTACCTGATTCTTTACGATAACAACGGTAAAATATTGAAAGTAAAAGTGTATAACTACGAAGCAACACATGGGCAAGAAATAACTTTGCGCAAATGGCTCGGTCAGTTTATAGGTTTCGATGCAAGTACTACGCGTATGGTGGTTGGCAAAAATGTCGATTCAATTTCGGGGGCAACCATTTCGGTACACGGAATTACCGACGATATAAATTATAACACCCGTTTGCTGCGAACATTTTTAACAAATAATATTTCGAAGCTTTAAGCCCTTTTTATAATTTCACAAGAGGCTATCTAAAAAGTCAAAAAATGGCAATTTAAGCATTTGTAATTTATTGATTATCTGCTCTGATAGAGTTTTAAACTCTGTCAGAGCTTGCTTTGTAGACAGCCTCTTCTTTTTTGCACCCATATTTTAACCGCAATTTCCACAATATTAAAAAAAACAAACGCTTCTAAATACACTAATTATTGAGTCTTTTTAATAAAAAACAGCAGCATTTTTCTGACCTATTTTACATATTTTAAAATTTATTAACGAAGCTAAAACCTATTTCTTTAAAATATTTATTATTTTCGCCCCTTCAAACTGAAAACACAAATTATGTACCCAACAATAAGTCATTTTTTACAAGACGTTTTTGGCTGGAATATTCCGCTGCCCATACAAAGTTACGGTTTTTTTGTGGCTTTGGCATTTATGGTAAACATTTACATACTTTTGCATGAATTCAAGCGCAAAGAAAAGGAAGGTTTGCTTACAAAACTTTCACGCAAAATAACCAAAGGCAATGCGTTAAGTATTACCCAATGGGTATTTAGCGGTTTTGTTCTTGGTTTTATTATTGGTTATAAAGGGTTGGATGCCGTATTGCAATACGGTAAATTTGTCGATAATCCGCAAGCATTTATACTTTCGCTTAAAGGTAATATTTTTGGCGGAATTATAGGCGGCGCTATTTCGATGTACATGCTGTACCGCGAAAACAAAGCCGAGCGTACAGAATACCCTAAGCCTAAGTTAATTACAACCGAAGTGCACCCTTACGAACTGCTTGGCAACATGTTGCTTCTGGCAGCAGCAACCGGGGTGTTGGGTGCAAAAATATTTCATAATCTCGAAAATCTGGACCAACTGATTGCCGACCCAATTCATTCGCTTATTTCTTTTAGCGGCTTATCGTTTTTGGGCGGTTTAATTGTTGCGGGTATTGCCTTGGTTTGGTACGGCAAACGCAACGGTATTCCGGCTTTTCATCTGGCCGATACGGTTGCTCCTTCGTTGGCGTTGGGCTACGGGGTTGGTCGAATGGGTTGTCAGGTTTCGGGCGACGGATGTTGGGGTATAAATAACCCAAACCCAAAACCCGATTGGCTTAGCTGGGCACCCGATTGGTTATGGAGCTACAATTACCCCAATAACGTAATTAATGCCGGCGATTTAATACAAGATTGCTCGGGTAAATATTGCCATGCGCTTGGTACGCCCGTTTTTCCTACCCCAATTTACGAAACTTTAATGATGCTTTTGGTATTTGCCATACTTTGGAGCATTCGCAAACATATAAAAGTACCGGGTGTGCTTTTTACCATTTACATTGCATTTGCCGGCTTAGAGCGATTGCTTATTGAGCAAATTCGCATAAACAACGAGTTGTTTGGCGTTCATATTACGCAAGCTGAAATTATTGCTTCGCTCATGATTGTTTTTGGAATAGGAGCTTCATTGTATTTGTATTTAAACAGAAAGAAAAATCTGTTGTATTGATTTTCATAAAAAAACGAAAAAATTGGACTATAAAATACTTTGCGAAAACACCATAGCCGTTTGTAAAGAAGCAGGCTTGTATATTCGCTCGCAAATTGGTAAGGTTAATGCCAATAGTATTGATTCGAAGGGAATGCACGACTTTGTAAGCATTGTAGATAAAACTTCGGAGAAAATGATTATTGATAAATTGCAAAAACTGCTGCCCGAATCGGGTTTTATAGCCGAAGAAAATACCAGCAGCAAAGTTGGCGAGGTTTACAACTGGATAATTGACCCGTTGGACGGAACAACGAATTTTCTTCACGGCGTTTTCCCCTTTGCAATAAGCGTTGCCTTGCAGGAAAACAACGAAACGGTGCTTGGAATTGTATACGAAATTGGTTTCGACGAATGCTTTTATGCTTGGAAAAACAGCCGGGCATACTTGAACGGTAAGCCAATTGCGGTATCGAAAGCCAAAAAAGTTGCCGACACCTTAATTGCCACCGGTTTTCCGTATTCGAACTTTAGTAAAATGCCGCAGTTTATGCTTTCGCTCGATTATTTTATGCAAAATTCGCACGGAATGAGGCGTTTAGGCTCGGCAGCAACCGACCTTGCCTACGTAGCGTGCGGTCGATACGATGCATTTTATGAATATGCGTTGAAACCTTGGGATGTAGCTGCCGGTGCATTTATTTTGCAACAAGCAGGAGGTACAGTAAGCGATTTTTCCGGTGGACAAAATTGGCTTTTCGGGCAAGAAATTGTTGCTGCCAACGCCAATGTATTTAATGAATTTCAGGCAGTTGTAAGCAAGCTAATGAATGCCGAACAATAAAAACAATAGAAACGAATGAACCAAACGGCGGTAGTAATTTTGAACTGGAACGGAATAAAATTTTTGGAGAAATTTTTGCCAACTGTACTAGCTTGTTCGCAAAATGCCGATATTATAGTTGCCGACAACGGTTCTGCCGATGATTCTGTAGCCTTTGTAAAAGCTAATTTTGGTGCAGTGCAGGTGCTCGAACTGGGTGCGAATTATGGTTTTGCCGATGGCTACAACCGTGCATTAAAACTTATTGATTACACTTATTTTGTGCTGCTTAACTCGGATGTTGAAGTAACTGAAAACTGGCTTGAACCGCTGGTAAATGTACTTAAAAATGAGCCCGATACGGCTGCATGTCAACCAAAAATGCTAAGTTATGCCAACAAAACTGCTTTTGAATATGCAGGCGCGGCGGGCGGTTTTATCGATAGGTTTGGTTATCCGTTTTGCCGTGGTAGAATTTTGAACGAAATAGAAAACGACTACGGACAATACAACGAAGGTACTGAGATTTTTTGGGCTTCGGGAGCGTGTTTAGTAATAAAATCGGACGTTTATAATAAAATGAACGGTTTCGATTCTGGCTTTTTTGCACACATGGAGGAAATTGACTTATGTTGGCGAATTTGGAATAACGGTTTCAAAATAAAATATGTACCCCAATCCACGGTGTACCACGTAGGCGGCGGAACCTTGCCCAACGAAAGCCCGTTTAAACTATACCTGAATTTCAGAAATAATTTGTACATGCTAACTAAAAATTTGCCTAAAAGCAAACTGGTTAGTACGCTTATTTTTCGGATGATACTGGATGGTATTGCAGGAATTGTATATATTAAAAATGGCAAATTTCGCAATTTTGGAGTAATATTAAAGGCTCACGCGCATTTTTACAAAGCCTTGCCAGCCTTGCTGCAGCAACGAAAAAATTTAAAACAGCTGCCAACTATTGCACATATTTATAAAAATAGTATATTGTGGTCTTTTTTTATAAATCGAAAGAAAACTTATAACGAATTAATTTCCAAATAATAACGCTAATTAATACCGAAAGCCGTGTCGAAAAGTATAGTCATAATTCCAACCTACAACGAGGTAGAAAATATTGAAGCGATCATTAGAGCCGTGTTCAATTTGCCGAGCAGTTTTCATGTACTTATTGTCGAAGATAATTCGCCCGATGGAACCGCCGATATTGTTAAAACGATGCAAAAAGAGTTTCCGGAACAGCTTTTTATTCATGAGCGAAAAGGTAAACTCGGTTTAGGAACCGCCTATATAGCAGGTTTTAAATGGGCATTAGAACGACATTACGAATACATTTTTGAGATGGATGCCGATTTTTCGCATAATCCTGCCGATTTGGTTGCATTACATGATGCATGCGCTTTGCAAGGTGCCGATGTGGCTATAGGTTCGCGTTATATTTCCGGAGTAAATGTAGTAAACTGGCCAATGGGGCGAATTTTGATGTCGTATTTTGCTTCAGCATACGTTCGGTTTATAACCGGAATGAAAATACAGGATACGACTGCAGGCTTTAAATGCTATACGCGTAAAGTTCTGGAAACGATTCAATTAGATAAGATCAGAATGGTTGGTTATGCTTTTCAGATTGAAATGAAATTTACTGCATGGAAATTTGGATTTAATATAGTTGAAGTACCAATAATTTTTACCGACCGAAAACGAGGTGCATCGAAAATGAGCGGTGGAATTTTTAACGAAGCTGTTTGGGGGGTTATTAAATTAAAAATGAGAAGTTTCTTTAAAAATTACAACCGATAATTTTAAATTTCACCAATGAATGATAGCCCAAACAGATTGTTTGTATTGTTTTTTATTCTCTTAATTGAAGCATTTTCGACATTTGCAGTACCTGCTAATGGCATTATTATTCCGCCCGATTCGCTCGAAGAAAGCAATATTCGAATTGCAGAAATAATAATTGTAGGTAACGAACGAACAAAGGATTTTATCATTCACCGCGAATTGTTGTTTAGGGTTGGTAGCGTTTTACAGGAGCAAGAACTTAGCTTAACAGTTGAAAAAAGTAAAATAAACTTATCGAATACTTCGCTATTCAATTTTGTAAGTATAACACCCGTATATTTAACCGAAAACAAAATAAGTATACAAATTGTGGTTGAAGAGCGTTGGTATTTTTGGCCCGATGTGTATTTTGACCATGCCGATAGAAATTTAAGCAGTTGGCTCTATAATAAAGACTGGAGTCGTGTGTTTTATGGCTTGGGTTTTACCAAATTGAATTTTAGAGGTCGCAACGAACGGTTGCGTGTGAGTGTGGTAGCCGGATATTTTCAGCGCGTGGTGCTTGGCTACAACAATTTAGTGCTCGACAGCCATCGCAAACATCTGATAAATATATATGCCGAATCGTTTAGGCAGCATGGTTTGAGCTATAACACCTACAACAACAAAGAAATAGGGTTACGATACGACGAATCGTTCATTTTTCAGCGAAATAAAGTGGAAATTTCGTACGATTATAGGCAAAAAGTAAATATTTCGCACCGAATTGGATTAAGCGGAAATCAGACCTTTGTTCACGATTCTATTCTGAAGCTAAACATAAACTATACAAAATCGACGCAAAATAATTACCTGTTTTTTCAATTATACTACCGCCTAACGTACGAAAATAGGGATAATAAAACCTACCCTTTGAAAGGTAACTATGTAGATTTCAATGCTATTTTTACAAATTTTGGTGCCATAAGCGGTAATAGCAACAGCCAGTTTTTTTCCATTTACTATTCGCAATTTGCAAAACCGGCAAACCGTCTTTATTTTGGAGGCAATACTCAAGCATTTTATACTTTTGGTCCCAAAGCGCCCGACTATTTTACTACCGGCTTAGGCTACAGAGCATTTCTGCGCGGATTTGATTATTATATTATTCCGTCCAAAGATTATATAATGCTTAAAACCAACTTAAAATACGAGCTTATTACCCCTAAAATAGGAATTATCAGTTTTATTAAGTCGCCAAAATTTTCTAAAATTCATTATGCTGCCTATATCAATTTAATTGCTGATGCCGGCTATGCAAGTTTTCCTAATTCCGATATTCCGCAAATAACGCTAAATACCTTGGCAAATAAACCCATATTCAGCTACGGTTTGGGCTTCGATTTAGTAACTTATTACGACAAAGTACTTCGTTTTGAATATGTTATAAACAGCAAAAACGAAGCAGGATTTTTCTTTCATTTCGAAGCCGGAATTCGTTAGTTTTTATTTTCTTCGTTACCGAAAAAATTATTCGACAATTTTTGTCTTTGTATAAAGGTGCCTTCTTTCCAATTTATTATTTTATTGTTCAGCCATTGGCCAATTTAAAAAAAATGTTATAAAATACACAATGTCAAATGCTTATAATTAATAATAATTTTTATCAACTATTATTAATAAATGTCTTTTTTTTATTTACTTAAAAAACGCCCTTCCGTACAAAAAATTTATATAAAATTAACTTTGAAACAGATTTAATATTTTATATTTGGCAAGTTTATTAAATGACCATTGCCGTAATTGAACTCATTTAACGAATATTTTTGGGGAAAACATTAACATTGGGGGAACTATGAGGCAATTAAAAATTACCAAATCAATTACGAATCGCGAAAGCGCTTCATTGGATAAGTATCTTCAGGAAATTGGGCGAGAAGAATTAATTTCGGTGGACGAAGAAGTTGCATTGGCACAACGCATTAGAAAAGGCGACCACGATGCACTGGATAAACTTACCCGTGCTAATTTAAGGTTTGTGGTTTCGGTGGCAAAACAATACCAGAACCAAGGCTTATCGTTGCCCGATTTAATAAACGAAGGAAACTTGGGCTTACTTAGGGCAGCCGAAAAATTCGACGAAACCCGCGGATTTAAATTCATTTCTTACGCTGTTTGGTGGATTAGGCAATCAGTTTTGCAAGCTCTGGCAGAACAATCGCGTATTGTAAGGCTTCCGCTTAACCAAGTTAGTTCATTGAACAAAATAAACAAAGCTTTTATAAAATTTGAACAAGAAAACGAACGGCGCCCAACCACCGGCGAGCTTTCGACGGTATTGGATATTCCGGACGAAAAGATAGTTGAAGTTATGCGTATTTCGGGCAAACATATTTCGATGGATGCACCATTTATTGAAGCGGAAGACAATAGCCTACTCGACATTTTAACCAACCACGATTCGCCGGTAGCCGATTTAGCATTGCATAAAGAATCGCTTGCAAAAGAAATTGACAGGGCATTGAACACCCTTACTTTACGCGAACGCGAAATTATTAAGTCGTTCTACGGAATAGGAATTTTAGAATGCAGCTTGGAAGAAATTGGCGATAAATTCAATTTAACCCGCGAGCGTGTTAGGCAAATTAAAGAGAAAGCAATTAAACGACTTAAACAAACATCGCGCAGTAAATTGCTGAAGGAATTCTTGGGCGCTTAATACTTATAACCTGTTACATATAAAAAACACCGAACGAATTGTTTGGTGTTTTTTTATTCCTGAAGTTCATTATCTATCGATTGCAGCGGTTGCATTTCGTCGCCTTGTTCATTTAAAATACTGAAAGTAAATGTACTGCCTTTGCCTATTTCGCTACGAACCGAAATTAAACCACCATTTCGCTCCACAAATTCTTTGCATAAAATTAGCCCCAAACCGGTACCTTTTTCGCCCGATGTGCCAAGATGTTGCGATTTATTTCCACTAAAAACGGTATCCATCGTTTCGGTATTCATGCCAATTCCGGAGTCTACAATTGAAACAAATACCATTTTTGAAGCTTGCACACAACTAATGTTAATAGTTCCGTTTTCGGGAGTAAACTTTATTGCATTCGATATTAAATTTCGCAACACAGTGGCTATGGTATTTCTATCGATATGAACAAAAATAGTACTATCAATGTCAGTTTGCAAAGCAATTTGTTTGGTTTCGGCGCTTATTCGAAGCATAGCTATACTTTCATTAACCAATTCGGATAAATTGCAATTTTTAAAATCGAGTCCAAGTTTGCCAATTTCGGACATTGCCCAAACCAACAAATTCTGAACTAATGAATTAAGCCGTAACGATGAATCGTAAATATGCTTAATTGCTAAATTAAAATCCTCTTCCGAAAAATTTTCACGCTGCAGCACCAACAATTCCGAATAGCCTAATAAGGCATTAAATGGGCTGCGTAAATCGTGTGCAATAATTGAAAAGAATTTATTGCGCGAATTATTAATATCCTGTAATTCAATTTGCGATTGCGAAAGCTGAAAGTTCGACGATTCAAGTTCGGTAATTAATGCTTTGTACTGCTTTTCCGATTCAAATAGTCGGTCGTAGGCATCGGATATAAACTGATGCTGTTTGCTTAATTTCTTTCTATTCCGAAGAATTATAATTACCAATACAATAAGCGATAAAAGTATAATGGTAGATATTAGTGAAAAGACAATGTATATTCTGCCTCGTTCAATTTCAGCATCTTTAAGGGCCTGTTCACTTTTTAACAAGGCTATTTCTTTTACCGATTGCTCTATTTTATATTGCCCGTACAAATCGGCAAATTGGCGGTCGATTATTTGCAAATGCATTTCGGAATCGATTTCCGAAAACAGATTCAAATAATAATATGCTTCGTAATATTTTCCTGTTTCGCTGTAAAATTGGGCTTTATTCTTATAAATAGTGCCCATAAGTTGCTGCAAATTAAGTTCACGCGCTGTTTTTAACGCTTGGTTAAACAATATTTCAGCACTGTCGTTTTTGCCCATGCCAAGCATCGAAAGCCCTAAATAGCTTTGTGTTACAGCTA
>JAIFNC010000159.1:726-5172 GCA_020047935.1 Bacteroidota bacterium | reverse complement strand
CGTTTTTGTTTTGTGCGCACCATAACGACCAATATCCGGCCGGAAACATCCAAATGGAAGCACCCGAGCAGCAGCTTAAAGGCAGAAATATAGGCAACGATTTTACGGTAAAAGATGGTTGGCGTATGTATCACGGTACAAAAGTTCCCGGTTTTCCGGCACATCCACACCGAGGTTTCGAAACGGTAACTATTGTGCTCGAAGGCTTAATTGATCATGCTGATTCGAACATGGCAGCCGGGCGTTACGGCAACGGCGATGTGCAATGGATGACCGCCGGATCGGGCTTACAACATGCCGAAATGTTTCCACTTCTAAATCAGGAATCGAGCAATAAACTGGAACTTTTTCAGGTTTGGCTAAACTTGCCTAAAGCTAAAAAATTTGCTACCCCATATTTCAAAATGCTTTGGAGCGAAGAAATTCCAAAAATTACCGATGGTGGTGCCGAAATTACCCTTATTGCCGGAAATTATAAAGGCAAACAAGCATTGCCTCCGGCACCCGATTCTTGGGCTTTCGATCCTGAAAACCAACCGTGCCGTATATTTTTATCACGGAAGTTCAATTAAAGTAGCCGGCACCGAAGTTAAAAACTACCATAAAGTGCAATTAAATTGGGCGAAAGAAATTATAGTCGAAAATGCCGATGAAACTGCATATATTCTTTTTATGCAAGGAAAACCGATAGACCAACCGGTGGTACAATACGGGCCGTTTGTGATGAATACGCCCGAAGAAATTCAGCATAGGGCGCTTTGCAAAATATGTAGATGGAACAGAAATTTATAAGTAACATACCAATGAATTTATTTTTAGACGACGAAAGAACACCTGCCGCAGTAGCCAACTATATGCCTTATGCTGTGTATCGAAACTTACAATGGGAAACCGTAAAAAGTTTCGACGAGTTTGTTAAATTTATAAATACCAAAGGAGTACCCGAAAATATTTCGTTCGACCACGATTTGTGCGACGAACATTATAAGTATTCCGGCAGTAAATCAATTCCATACGAATTAATGAAAGAAAAAACCGGCTACCATTGTTTGTTTTGGTTAATTTTGTATTGCAACAAAAATAATCGTGAACTGCCTAACATTCTCATTCATACCATGAATGTAACCGGAAAACGAAATATGGATTTATTAATCGAAATGTATTCGAAAATAAAGTAACGTTAAAATAGCGATACGAATAATTAAAGCGTGCTTTAAAGTTTCGCTATTTTATTATTTTTGTAGCGCATAATAAAATTCGAAACCGATGATACCCGGAATTGCAGTAAATAACGCTTCAATTTATATTGAAGATAAACAGATACTTAGGAATATAAACCTGAATATTGCCCAAGGCGAATTTATATATTTAATAGGAAAAGTAGGAGCAGGGAAAACCAGCTTTTTACGAACCTTGTATGCCGATTTGCCTTTGCAAAAAGGGAACATTGTAATAGCCAATTATCAACTTAAAAAAATTCAGCGAGCCGATATTCCGTTGTTGCGCCGCAAGTTGGGCATTATTTTTCAAGATTTTCAATTACTTACCGACAGAACAGTTCAGAAAAACCTATCGTTTGTACTCGAATCAACCGGTTGGGATAAAAAGGATATTCCGTTGCAAATTGAGAAAGTGCTTACCAACGTGGGTTTGCCCGGCGTACAACATAAAATGCCGCACGAACTTTCGGGCGGTCAGCAACAAAAAGTAGTTATAGCCAGAGCTTTACTTAACGAACCCGAAGTAATTTTAGCCGACGAACCTACCGGAAATATGGATCCCGATTCGGCAAACGATATTATGCGGATTCTTACTGAAATTAAGCAAAACGGTAAAACAATTTTAATGGCTACCCACAATTATTCATTGCTTAAAAAGTATCCGGCACGAATTTTACGCCTCGATGCCGGTAATGTATACGAAATTCCATATCATACTCCCGACTCCGATGTTCCAAATTTGCTCAGTTTGTAGCTATGATTTTTAGAACAGAACTTGTTTTGCCCCAATACAAACGCGGATATTGGTTAATTACCGATTTGGTGCAGCAAGCCATTGAAAACCAAAAAGTAAGCGGCTTGTTGCACATTTTTATAAAACATACTTCGGCAGCCATTTGTATGAACGAAAATGCCGATTCAAGCGTTCGTGCCGATTTTGAAACTTTCATGAACGATTTGGTACCCGAAAAGTACCCAAAATTTAAGCATATTTCAGAAGGTTCCGACGATATGCCGGCGCATATTAAATCCTCGTTATTTGGTAATTCGCTCTTAATTCCAGTTACAAACGGCAGGCTCGATTTGGGAACTTGGCAAGGAATTTACCTTTGCGAATTCCGAAATTTTGGCGGAAACAGAACGCTGGTGCTTACCTTGTTTTAAGTTATAGCATTGTATTTGTTTCTGCCCTATTCCTTAATAATGTGATCCTTAAAATTAGATGCGCTTAATCACATTTCATCCATAAACATTCGAATTGGATCTTTGAATAACCGTAGCCTTTAGGCTACGGAATTGCTAAACAACCTGATTGGCTTTAGCCAAAATCTCTATGTTTTGTTTTGGGCTGAAGCCCATCGTACCGGCTTTTTTTACCGTAGCCTAAAGGCTACGGCTATTTAAAAAATAAACCTAATTCTAATTTCGTATCGCAGTATTTATTTCCATCTTTTGTTTGTCTTTTTTTGAAAACAAGCGCCTTCCCTTTTTTTGAAAACCGTGTTTTAAGTTTTCAAGAAAAATTATAAAAACATTTATTTAATTTTATTTCGAAGAATTAAAAGAAATTTGGTTTGAAATTATTACTCGAAAAACCTATAATTTATTAATAATGAAAAGTATTCGATCCGTTTTTAAAAGAACCACCATAGTACTGATGATTCTTTTTGGTCTGTTTGCCAATTGTAATCAGTTGGGCAAAGGCATTTCCGACAATCCGGAGTTTGCCAAATACATTGCGGCATATACTACCGGTATTTTGTCGAAAACTGCCGAAATTCAAGTGCGGTTTATTTCCGAAGCGCGGTAAAGTGGTACTTGCCGACGATTTTACCCTAAAATTTAAGCCCAACGAAGCACTTGAACCCGGCACCGAATACACTGCCACGCTTAAAATGGGCAACATTCTGAACGTGAAAAAAGACTTATCGAAATTTACGTTCAAATTCAGAACTATTGCACAAAACTTTGATATTGAAACCACCGGATTTATTTCGGATATTGCCGATAAAGGAAAATCGGTTACCGTGTTAGGTCAAATTTATACCGCCGATGTTGAAAACGCCGACGATATTCGCAAAATACTTTCGGCAAAAATAAAAGGCAAACAAGCCAAAATTATTGTTAATTCCGAAGAAAACGGTCTTGTTCATAAGTTCGAAATTCCGGACATTGAACGAACCAAAGAGCGAACCGAAATGAAAATTGCCTACAACGGCGATGCAATTAATGTCGATAAATCGGGCGAGTTGGAAATGGAAATTCCGGCACTTGGCGAGTTTTTGTACATGGGCAACCAAATTGTGCAAAGTCCGAACCAATATTTGCAAGTGCAATTTTCCGACCCAATAGACTATAATCAAAATTTGGACGGTTTAATTAGGGTAGGAGGCATGTTCAACCTAAAATATATTGTTGAAGGAAATATTGTGAAAATTTATCCTTCCGGCAGATTAACCGGCACGCACAGTGTTGTTATTGACAAGTCGATACGTAACATCAACGGGAAATTTTTGAAAAGCAATATTAATTTCGATGCATTTTTCGAAAAACTAAAACCGGAAGTTCGTATGGTGGGCAAAGGCTCCATTTTACCTTCGGGCGAAAACGGGTTGTTGGTTCCTTTTGAAGCCGTGAATTTAAAAGCGGTTGATGTGAAAGTAATTAAAATTTACGAGAAAAATATTGGTCAATTTTTGCAAACCAACGATTTGAACGGAAGCGACCAACTGCGCCGTGTTGGGGTGCCAATTGTACATAAAACTGTAAGTTTGGAAGCCTCGGGCGTTGCCGATTTTGGCAAATGGAATCGTTTCACCCTAAATTTGAGCGAGTTGGCTAAAACCGAACCGGGTGCAATTTATCGTATCGAAATTAGTTTCAGACAGCACCAAGCAATGTACGATTGCGACAAAACGGTTAATGAAGCCGACGATAAACCGCTAAAAACCGAAGACTGGAGCTTACCTGAATCGGAAACCAGCTATTGGGATTATTATTACGACGAAGATTATTACTCGGATAATTGGTGGGAAAATCGCGATAACCCTTGTCATAGAGCGTATTATACCAACGAACGAACGGTTTCGCAAAATATTTTAATGTCCGATTTAGGCGTAATTGCCAAAATAGGCGCCGATAAAAAGTGGAATATTTTCGTAACCAACCTTTTAACCGCCATGCCCGAGTCGGGCGCCAAAGTTAAATTGCTTACTTACCAGCAAAA
>JAIFNC010000159.1:0-687 GCA_020047935.1 Bacteroidota bacterium | reverse complement strand
AGCGAAGGCGGAAGTTTATCGGTTTCTCGATTCGATGTAGGCGGTGCAGCCGTTAGCAACGGACTGAAAGGCTTTATTTACGGAGAGCGCGGCGTTTGGCGACCCGGCGATTCCATTTATTTAACCTTTGTGTTGGCCGAAAATTTGGCTCCGCTGCCGGCACATCATCCGGTAGTTTTCGAACTTACCGACCCGCAATCCAAATTTGTAACCAAAATTATCGAAACAAAATCGGCTACCGGTTTTTATAATTTCCGAACTGCAACTGCAGCCGAAGCGCCAACCGGAAACTATTTGGCAACGGTTTCGGTTGGTGGCGCAAAATTCACCAAAACTATTAAAATTTGGCTGCAAAAATGGCAGTTAAATGGTTGCACGGAGCCATTGCTTCCGATTTAAACACAACCGTGCAAGTAACTGTAAAACAGTCGCAAACTAAGTTTAAAGGCTACACCGATTATACCTTCGACGATGCTTCGAAAGTTTTTTCTGCTGAAGAGCAAAATGTGGTAACTGCAAAAACCGATGCGGCAGGATTGCTTAATTTTCAAGCTAAATTAGACATAGGAAACAATGCACCGGGGATGTTAAATGCCTCGTTTGTTACCAAAGTATTCGAAAAAGGCGGCGATTTTTCTATCGACCAAATGAATGTACCGTATTATCCGTATGCCGAAATGGTGGGTA
>JAIFNC010000123.1 GCA_020047935.1 Bacteroidota bacterium | reverse complement strand
TTAAACCTCGACGATATAAATGAAAAGCTGATTGAAGGAGAAGGCAAAAAAATTAAATTGTTAATTAATCGGTCGGGGTATATTTTCAAAACAGTTTTACAATTTAAATCCGAAATATAAAGAAAGCTTGGGTAATTTTGCAATTGGTTTTCCGAACTAAGTAATTTACCTTATTTTTGAACAATTTTATTTCGAAAAACAATATTCTTATGTACGATTATATTTCGGGCAAATTAGTTGAACTTTCGCCGGCACATGCAGTAATTGATGCCGGAGGGGTTGGCTACAGTGCTTTTATTTCGCTTACAAGCTTTGCTGCATTAAACGAGCAACTTACTGCAAAACTGTATATTCATCAGTCTATACGCGAAGATGCGCACCTATTTTTTGGCTTTGCGCACAAATCGGAACGCGATATGTTTCGCAGTTTAATTTCGGTAAACGGCGTGGGGCCAAGTTCTGCCATGCTTATTCTTTCGTCGGGTACGGCTTCGGAAATTAAAGAATACATTTTGCACGAAAACACGGCTGCTTTGCAACGCGTTAAAGGCATCGGTGCAAAAACTGCTCAACGCATTATTTTAGATTTGAAAGATAAAATTGCCAAACTGTCCGACGAAGAACTGCCGCTTACCGCATCGGGTACGCTTAAACACGAAGCACTTTCGGCATTGGTTATGCTTGGCTTTGTGAAATTTCAGGCGCAAAAAGTGGTCGATAAAATTTTAAGCGAAAAACCAACTATCGACATAGAAACGCTAATAAAAGAATCGTTGAAACGTTTATAGAAGTTGAATTCAAACTACTTAATTACTTCGGAAATGGTGCTTGTATGTAATTCGAAATTAAAACTTATTGTACTGAGTTTGTTTTGTGTGTTTTTGCTGAATGCTCAAAACAAAGCATTTGCAGCTTCTTTTAATACCGGTTTACCTACCGATACCATAAAAAAAACGAATCCGCGATTTATAATTCCGCAAATGGGGCTCACGCCTTATTCCGAAACGAACGAATCGCCCTTGTATTTAAGCAATCCGGCTAACTTTGGTACCGACATTACTTACGACCCCGTAAAACGCGAATATATTTTCCGTAATACCATGGGTGGCAGAACCGTAGGCGTTCCGTACAGTATGAGCCCCGAAGAGTATAAAGAATATCAGTTCAGTAAATCGATAAACCAATACTGGAAAGCCAAATTTTTGAGCGAAAACAAGAGCAAATCGTCGCAAAGTACCGCAAGTTTTTTCAACCCCAAAATAAATATCGATGTCGAAGGGTTCGACCGGATTTTTGGAACCAATACGATTGATATAAAACCACAAGGAGCTGCCGAACTTATTTTTGGAGTTTCAATAAACAATGTCGATAATCCGGCATTGCCATCGAATGTACAGCGGCAAGTTTTGTTCGATTTCGACGAAAAAATACAAATGGGCGTAAACGGCAAAATTGGCGACAAGCTAAATTTGGGTATAAACTACGACACCGAAGCTACGTTTCAGTTTCAGAATAAAACAAAATTGGGGTACAAGGGCAAAGAAGACGAAATTATACAAAACATTGAAGCCGGTAATGTGTCGCTTCCGCTAACCGGAACGCTTATAACCGGAAGCCACAATTTATTTGGTTTGAAAACCGAACTAAAATTCGGACATCTAACCATAACCAGCGTTTTTTCGCAGCAAAAAGGCGAATCGAAAGTTATAAATGTTGAAGGCGGCGCGCAAACCAATACCTTTAAAATTGATGCCGACCAATACGAAGCCAACCGACATTTCTTTTTATCGCATTTTTTCCGAAATACCTACGACCAATCGCTTTCGAGCTTGCCCGTAATAAAAACCGGAATAACCATAACCAAGGTTGAAGTTTGGATAACTAACCGCAGCGGTAATTTTGGCGATGCACGCAATATTGTCGGCTTTATGGACTTAGGCGAAGGTTATGACAGCGACGGAAATCCAAATTTTGCCGGAGAAGCAGCATTAATTGAACCTACAAGTACGCTAATTCCTACCAACGAAACTAATAAGTTATACACGAAAATTACCGATTTGTCCGACGGAATTCGGAACTTCTACCAAATAAATCAAAGTCTGGAGGCTTTTGCATTTTATAATTTTATAGGCGGCAACGATTTTGAAAAAATTGAAAATGCCAAAAAATTAAGCAGTTCCGATTTTTCGTTTAACAGTCGATTGGGTTATATTTCGCTTAACCGTTCGCTTAATGCCGACGAGGTGTTGGCAGTAGCTTATGAATATACGTACAACGGTGCCACCTACCGCGTTGGCGAATTTTCCGACGGCGAAATAAAAGCTCCCAAAACGCTTATAGTTAAACTGCTTAAAGGCACCAACTTAACGCCAAAGCTTAAAACTTGGGATTTAATGATGAAAAACATTTATTCCATGGGTGCATGGCAGGTGGAAGCCAACGAATTTATTGCCGATATTAAATACCGAAACGACCGAACCGGTACGGCCGTAAATTATATTTCGGAAGGCGATATTAAAAACCAAGTACTGTTGCAGGTACTTAATTTAGATGAACTTAACTCGGCAGGCGACCCTTCGCCCGATGGTCGATTCGACTTTGTGAACGGTATTACGATTGATGCTGCCAAAGGTCGAATTATTTTTCCGGTACTGGAGCCTTTTGGCAGCTATTTGCGCAAAAAAATAAACAACCCTGCCATAGCCGACCGCTACACGTTTGAAGCCTTGTACGATTCTACACAAAGCAAAGCCGGGCAGAATACCGAAAAAAATAAGTTTTTTATCGAAGGTAAATATCGGTCGTCGCAAGGTGCCGATATTTTGCTGGGTGCCGCCAACGTAGAGCCCGGGTCTGTGGTTGTAACTGCAGGCGGCGCAAAACTTGCCGAAGGCGAAGATTATATTGTCGATTATACCATGGGGCGCGTTACAATCATCAATTCAGGTTTGCTCGAATCGGGTAAGCCTATTAGCGTGGCGCTTGAGGATAATGCACAATTTAGTTTCGGCACACAAAAAACCATGATGGGTGCGCACTTAAATTATAAGTTTTCGGATAAGTTTAATTTGGGAGGTACGCTTATAAACCTTACCGAAAAACCAATTACACCCAAAGTTAATTTTGGCGAAGAACCAATTTCAAATACTATTTGGGGTTTCAACGGAACGTATTCGAACAATTTGCCTTCGCTTACCAAATGGATTGACAAACTTCCGTTTCTGGAAACAAAAACCATGTCGAGTATTACGGTTGAAGGCGAATTTGCACACCTAATTCCGGGGCATCCGAGTTATCTTTCAAAACAAGGTATTTCGTATATCGACGATTTTGAAGGCAGCAGAACTTCAATAGACATGAAAAACTGGGGGGCATGGATTCTTGCCTCAACCCCGCAAGGACAAAACCAATTTAAAGAAGGTAATTTAAACAATAATTTGGCATACGGTTACAACCGGGCAAAATTGGCGTGGTACAATATTAATACCGACCTCAACGAACCCAATTACGCACCCGACCCTCTGAAAAAAGACTTAGACCAACTCTCGAACCACTTTGTACGACGAGTTTTTGAGAAAGAAATTTTCCCGAATAAGGAAAGCCAGAATAATATTCAAATAAATTTACCTATTTTCAATTTGGCGTATTACCCTGCCGAACGCGGCCCTTATAACTACGATTTGGCAGGCGAACCCAATATATCGGCAGGTATAAACCCCAACGGAACGCTTAAAAACCCCGAAACACGTTGGGGAGGTATTATGCGAAAAGTACATGTAAACGATTTTGAAGCCGCAAATATCGAATTCATTGATTTTTGGCTTATGGATCCGTTTGTTTATGATACAGAACACACCGGCGGCGAACTTATTTTTCAGTTAGGAAATATTTCGGAAGATGTTTTGCGCGACGGCAGAAAGTTTTTCGAAAATGGGTTACCGGTTAATGATAACATTCAGTTGGTTGACACAACCGCTTGGGGGCGTGTGCCTGTATCGCAAAACTTGGTTAATGCATTCGACAGTAATTCGGAAACCCGCAAATACCAAGACGTAGGTTTCGACGGTTTGGGCAATTGGGACGAAAAATTGTTTTTCCGGAATTTTGTAACCTTAATCGGTCAGCAGTTTGGCACGGCTTCCGAAGCCTATTTGTCGGCTGCCAACGACCCATCATCGGACGACTACCATTATTTTAAAGGCTCCGATTTCGACACGAACAACACACCTATTTTGGAGCGTTTCAAACGTTTCAACAATACCGACGGTAACTCGCCAACTCGCGAAATGACTTCCGAAGAATATAACACACTGGCATATTTAACCCCCGATATTGAAGACATTAATGCCGATAATACCTTAAGCGAAAACGAGAGCTATTTTCAGTATAAAGTTACCCTTCGCCCCGAAGATATGCAAGTGGGCTCAAATTACATTACCGATATTATTACCGATTCGGGCAAACGCGAAAACGGGAAGGTTTCAGAGGTTAAATGGTATCATTTTAAAGTGCCTATTTACGAACCGCAACGAATTGTTGGGCAAATTCAAGATTTTAAATCGATTCGGTTTATGCGTATGTTACTTACCGATTTTGAAGAACCGGTAATTCTTCGTTTTGCAAGGCTGGATTTAGTTCGAAGCGACTGGCGCAAATACATTGGCGATTTAACCCAAGCCGGCGAGGTAGTTTCATCGCCCGAAAGCGGCAAAAGCACCTTTGATGTTTCGGTTATAAATATTGAAGAAAACGGTAAAAAGGAACCGGTGAATTACGTACTGCCGCCGGGTATTAACCGCGAAGAAGACATTAGCAATCCGTATTTTAATAAGTTAAACGAACAATCGTTGATGCTTAAAGTTATTGGTATGGAAGACGGCGACTCGAAAGCCGTGTACAAAAATATAAACCTCGATGTGCGTAAATATAAGCGTGTTGAAATGCATGTGCACATGGAAGAAATAAATAATTATTTGCTCAAAAACAACGACTTATCGCTTTTTGTTCGGATAGGTACCGATTATAAAGAAAATTATTACGAGTACGAAATTCCTTTGGAAATAACACCACCGGGTATTTATGCCGACAACGATGCAAACCGATTGCTTGTTTGGCCGGCAAACAATAGCTTAAACCTCGATTTTGAAGTATTGCAAAATGCCAAACAACAGCGTAACAATGCGATGCGTGTACCGGGTTCAACCGTTTCTTTAACAAGAGCATATACCGTAACCCATGGCGACAAAAATACCATAAAAATTATGGGTAACCCGAATTTGGCGAATGTACGAACGATTATGATTGGTGTTAGAAACCCGAATATGCACCGGAACCGAGTTACCGACGATGGTTTTGATAAAAGTGCCGAAATTTGGGTGAACGAATTGCGCCTTACCAATTTTAACGAAGAAGGCGGTTGGGCTGCCAATGCACGTATTAACGCCAAACTTGCCGATTTTGGTTCGGTTACCATAGTTGGCAGTACCATGAAACCGGGCTTTGGAAGTATTGAAAAGAAAATTAACGAACGCTCGCAAGAAGATTTGATGCAATACGATGTGTCGGGTAATTTCGAAATAGGTAAGTTTTTTCCGAAGGAGACCAATGTAAAAATACCGGTGTATGTGGGTTATTCCGAACGAATGAGTAACCCGGAATACAATCCGCTGGACCCCGATATTTTAATGAGTTCTACTTTGAGTAATCCGGAACTATCTTCGGATGAAAAAGAAAAAATTAAAAGCCTTGTACAAGATTATACGGTGCGCAAAAGTTTAAATTTAACCAACGTAAAAATTGCCGGCAGCAAGTCGGAAAGTTTAAACCCCTTGTACATAGGTAATTTTACCGCCGGTGTAGGTTACAACGAAATTTATTCGCATAATATAAGCACCGATTTCGACCTTAAAAAAGTGTATACGGGTTCGTTTGCTTACAATTATAATGCACGTCCAAAACCGGTTGAACCGTTTAAAAACAGCAAAAGCAAACTGATGCGCAATAAAAACTTGCGCATAATACGCGATTTCAATTTCTACTATTTGCCAAAAATGCTTGCTTTCAGAAACGATGTAAACAAACAGTTTCAAGCTACCAAATACCGCAATATCGATTTGCTGAATGCAATAATTCCTACCAATTTTAAAAAAGATTTTATTTGGAACAGAACCTATGATGTTAAGTACGATTTAACCAGAGATTTGAAGTTCGATTTTTCAGCAAACAATGCTGCCCGCGTTGATGAGCCGGACGGTTGGATACGACGCGAGTACGATGATTTCTATTTAAAACGCGACTCGGTTTGGGCAAACGTAATGAACGGTGGACGCACCACTGCTTACAACCAACAGTTTGGTGCTTCGTGGACTGTACCAATTAATAAACTGCCGCTGTTGGATTGGACAACCCTTACCGCACGCTATAATTCGACATACGAGTGGCAAGCGGCTCGTATTTTAGCCGATAAAACCCTTAATCTGGGCAATAAAATTAAAAATACCAACCAAATTCAGTTAAACGGACAACTCAATTTCCGCAATTTATACAGCAAGGTGGGTTATTTTAAAAGGCTCGACCAAAAAATGAAGCAACGTTCGTCGGGCAAACAGTCGGAAAAGAAGTTTAAAGAAGTTATTTACGAGCAAGAAAAAATTGAGTTAAAAGCCGACCGTTTCAAAACCATTGGGCACGGATTAAAAACAACCAATGTTACCGCCTTACTTATCGACTCGAAAGGCAGAACGGTAAAGGCAGAGGTAGAAGTAGTGGACGAAAATGCGATTAAAATAAAAACGCCTGCCGAATACACCGACCTTAAACTTAAAGTTACCGGCAAGCGTGAAGAGCGCGAAAGTATTGCCTTGATTATTGCCGAAACAACCATAAATGCCATGCTCGGGTTTAAATCGTTGTCGATTAATTATACCCAATCGGGCGGTACCATGCTGCCGGGTTATTTGCCGCAAAGCAAATTGTTTGGCAGCAATACCGTTAATAATATGTCGGCACCGGGCGCACTGTTTATTTTGGGTTACCAAGATAAAAATTTTGCACGTTACGCCGCCGATAATGGTTGGCTTACTTCCGATTCGTTGCAAAACGAACCGTTCAGCATGATGGATAAACAGTCGCTTAACCTGCGTGGCAGTTTCGAGCCTTTTAACGGCATGCGAATTGACCTTTCGGCGCAACGCAGCTTTGCACTTAACCGAACCGAACAATGGCTTACCAACGATGCCGGCAGTTTTTATGCTGCCAATTCCAAGCTTAACGGTAATTTCAGCATAAGTTTCAACGGTATTAAAACAATGTTTAAACCGCGTGGCGATAAGCAAAGCCAGTATAATTCGGAGCCGTATAATAATTTTGTAAACTCGCGTTTGCAAATAGCAGAAGCTTTGGCAAGCCGCAGGCAAGCCGCCGACCCCAACTACAACCCCAATGCCCTGGGTGAAAACGATACCGAAGGATTCCCTGCCAAGTACGGGCCGTTGCAACAAGATGTACTGTTGTTTGCCTTTCTATCGGCCTATTCGGGCAACGAAATGAATGTTCAAACGGCATCACCTTTTAGGTTTTTACCCGATATCAATTGGCAAGTAACCTACGATGGTTTTTCGAATATTCCGCTGGTTAAAAAGGTTTTCAAAAAAATAAATATTTCGCACGGCTACCGATCCAACTATTCAATTGGTTCGTTTGAAGCGTTTAACCACGAAGGCGATGGTTTTAATTTTGTTCGAAACGCATCGGAGCAAAATTTTACCTACAATTTGGCTTCGGTTATTATCGACGAACAGTTCAACCCAATGTTTAATATCGATTTAACTTGGAACAACAACATTTCAACCAAATTCGAAATAAAGAAAACCCGAAACTTATCGCTTGGTTTTACCAACAACCAATTAATTGAAGTTAATTCGCAAGAATATTTGTTGGGTACCGGTTTCAGAATAAGCAAAGTACCTATTGGTATTAAAGTGGGCGGCAAGCAACGCAAATTTGAAAGCGATTTGAATATGCGCTTCGATTTTTCGATACGCGATGCAATAACAATTACCCGCCGAATTGGTGAAAACCAGCACGATGCAACTGCCGGACAAACCAATATAACCATTAAAACTACCGCCGATTACGTATTGAACGAACGACTTAACATTCGGTTTTTTGCCGATTTTGTTTCGGTTGACCCGGCGGTTGACAGTTCGTTTAATACATCGAATACAAAATTTGGTATTAGTGTTCGGTTCACTTTAATACCATAATTTTTGCATAACAAAAAAAACATTGTAATTTTGAAGGCAATTAGAAAACACAGAACTCAAATTATAAAATTTAAACGAAATGATTCCTGCAAATTTGAAGTACACTAAAGACCACGAATGGATTAGAGTTGAAGGCGACCATGCATTCGTAGGCATTACAGCTTACGCACAAGAGCAACTTGGCGACATTGTATTTGTTGAAATCGAAACCGTTGGCGAAACTTTAGCTATTGGCGAATCGTTCGGCAGCATTGAAGCAGTTAAAACTGTTTCCGATTTATTTATGCCGGTTAGTGCCGAAATTTTGGAAGTAAACCCGGCACTGGAAGGTACGCCCGAAATTATTAACTCAGACCCATACGGAAAAGGTTGGATGGTTAAATTAGCGCTTACAAATGCAGCAGAAATTAGCGAACTGATGGATGCTGCTGCATACACCGAATTAGTGAATGGTTAATAACTTATATTTAAACCTGTTAACTGAATATCACCTTACCTTTGTACCGATTCAATTATTTACCTAAAACTGAAGTGAAATGAAAAACCTATCGCTATTATTCGTACTGTTTTTGGGCATAAGCTCTGGTTTATTCGCTCAAACCGAAAAACAAACCAAATTTGGTGTGAAAATTATTTCGGATGGAAAAACACTTATCGATACCGCCTTTAGCGGAAGTATAAATGCCGACCGCATAAAGGAAGTATTGAAAAAATTCGTAAACCAAAAAACTGCCGATTCATTTAAACTCGAAGCCGAAGGTGAAGACACGCAGCTTACTGTTATTACCGAAAAAGGTAAAACCAACATGATGCTTACCGCCAAAAACAATTCAGCCGACGAAAAGAAATTTAGTTTTGTTGCGGCGGATGCCAATAAAAAAGGCAAATATTTATTTGTTTCCGAAACCGGCGACACTACTGTAGTTGGCAATTCGGGCGAAGTGATTGTGGTAAAAACCGACGGTAAGGGCATGGAAAAACAAGCTTTCGAATTTCATACCACAGACTCCG
>JAIFNC010000154.1 GCA_020047935.1 Bacteroidota bacterium | reverse complement strand
TCTTTAGTTGCAAGCCCAATATTAAAAGCCCTTTCGGTTAACCGTTCATCTGCGTTATCTTGTCTTAATAAAACCCTAAATTCGGCCCTTGATGTAAACATTCTATAAGGTTCATCGACACCTTTCGTAATCAAATCATCGATTAACACCCCGATATAAGCCTCGTTTCGTTTTAATGTAAACTCTGTTTTTCCTTGCGCTTTTAAGCAAGCATTTATTCCGGCAATTAATCCTTGTGCCCCTGCTTCTTCATATCCGGTGGTTCCATTAATCTGTCCTGCAAAATACAAACCTTCCACCAATTTAGTTTCTAATGTGGCTTTTAATTGTGTAGGGGCAAAATAATCGTATTCAATAGCATATCCTGGTCGAAAAACACTAATATTTTTAAATGCAGGAATATGTCGTAATGCTTCTATCTGTACATTGTAAGGCAAAGAAGTAGAAAAACCGTTAAGATAATACTCAACCGTATTCTCGCCTTCAGGTTCAATAAACAACTGATGATCGGCTTTATCGGCAAAAGTAACGAGTTTATCCTCTATACTCGGACAATATCGGGGACCTACCCCTTTAATTGTACCATTAAATAACGGTGAAAAAGAAAAACCTTTCTTCAAAGATTCATGTACATCAAAGTTTGTTCTAACCGTATAACAACTTAATTGTTTCAGATTATTTTTTATGCCACTTAAAAACGAAAATTTTCCTCCACCTATATCGCCAGGCTGTTCAACAGTTAAAGAAAAATCAATTGTTCTGCCGTCTAATCTTGGTGGTGTACCGGTTTTCATTCTACCCGAAACAAAACCTTTGCTTATTAATTGTTCTGTTAATCCGTAAGAGGCAGCATCGCCTGAGCGACCACCGGACGCATTTGAAGCGCCAATATGCATTAACCCATTTAAGAAAGTTCCTGCTGTTATTACCACAGAGGACGCATAAAATTCAACTCCCATCCTGGTCTTCACTCCTATTACTTTGTTATCATCGAACAATAACGAATTAACAGCATCCTGCCACATTCTTAAACAAGGCAAACCTTCTAAAATTTCACGCCATTTAGCAGAAAAAATCATTCTATCGCATTGCGACCTCGGACTCCACATAGCAGGACCTTTTGACATATTCAACATTCTAAATTGAATAGACGACCAGTCGGTTACAATGCCCATATATCCGCCTAACGCATCAATTTCGCGCACAATTTGCCCCTTTGCAATTCCGCCAACAGCAGGATTACACGACATTTGTGCAAATTTTGTCATATCCATTGAAATAAGCAACACACTGCCTCCCATGGTTGCAACTGCTGCTGCTGCTTCACAACCGGCATGCCCTCCGCCAACTACTATAACATCATACTTTTGCATCGCTTTCCAATTTTGCTAAATACTTATTTTCCATCGCTCTCATTAGAGTTTTGTCTTTCTTCATTTTATCCTTATAACCGCACAAATGCAAAACACCGTGAATTATTACACGGTGCAATTCGCTTAAAAAAACTACATTCAAATATATAGCATTCTCCTTCACACGCTCGATACTAATCATTAAGTCGCCCGATAATACCTTATTTTCAGAATAATCGAAAGTTATAATATCGGTATAAAAATCGTGTTTTAAAAATTCTTTATTCACTTCAAGCAATTTCTCGTCGGTAGTAAACACAATATTTATATTACCTACCGCAAACCCTTCCTCGTTTGCGACACTTTTAATCCAATCCGAAATATTCCTTTTACCTTTAAATTTAAAAGAAACTTGCAGGTTTTGATAACTTACGCTCACTTTACTATATTAAATTTTAAATGAATTTCGGCACCATTTCTATAAAAATTAACCGAATCGGCCAAATGATTTATCAAAAACACGCCTCTTCCATGGGGCTTTTCAATATTCTCAGGCTTTGTTGGATCGGGAATATCGCGATAATTAAATCCTACTCCTTCATCGATAATAACAAAACTAACCAATTCGTTATCCACAGAGCAATAAATATCGACAAACTTAGAAGGGTCGTTCTTATTTCCATGCTGTATTGCATTATTAACCGCTTCAATTAAAGCAACCAACACATTGCCATACAATTCGCTATTCATATTCATAATAGCGTATACTTCATCGACCAAGTTTTCGGCCAACGATAAATTTTCAATTTCAGATGAAATACGTAAGTGTTTTTCCATATTACTCGACGAGTTTATTCAAATAATCTTTATACTTGCTTCTATAAAAATAATACATATTTAAGTTTTGTAATTCGAATCCTTGGCTTGGCATTTTAAGCATATTTTGCTCTAACTTTAAATTCGCCGGAATACTAAACTTGTACTCTTTGGCTGTTTCAGATTTTCGCTCATCATCTTCTTCTCTTTCTTGTTCAGCCTTTTCAGATTCCAATAGTTTTGAATAAATTAGTTTATTCCTATTTATTATATCGGTGCCAACCGCGTTTCGAATTATATCATTAACATTGTTCTCTGCGTTTTTACGAATTTCATTAAGAATAGTTTGCGATTCCGGTGTAAATCCTCCTTTTTGTTGCAAATCTTGCAGCATTTGATTAAACATTTCTTGCTTCGACAAAACATCCGACAATTCCTTACTCAAACCGCTCTTATTTCCGTTATTCTTTTTTAATGCATCTAAATAATTTTGCAAACTTTTTTGAAGCGATTCTTGCTGACTTTTCAATTGCTCCATACCCGGCTTTTGTTTCTTCGATTTCTTTTTACTCTCATTGCCCTCGCCGCCTTCGCCTTCCTTTTCAGAGTTATCTAACGATTCCTTTAGCATAACAGCCAAATTGTTTGCATGAAAAATAAGGCTTTGCTGCTGAGTTGCTATAGGTACCAAATAATTTCCCGACAACAACCCATCGATATCTCCAAATAGGGTATTTATATTATACAACTCAGAATTAATTTTTGAACTAACTGCAAAATTTCTTTTTCCTAACTGAACCAACGAATCCTCAATAATTTCAAAATAACCCTTCAAGGCTTTTTGTTTTTCGAAAACTTTAACCAATTCAGGCTGATTTACAGATAAAGTTCCGGCAGAAGTCATTAGTTTCTCCTGCAAAAAGGAAAAACTCAGTAAATTATCAAGCAATTTGCGAATAGCCTCCGTATCCTCGGTTTGCTCCTTTTTCTGCATTCCACTTAAATCTTTCGATATTTTTTCCTTCAATTGCTTAATTTGCTTCTTACTGTCTTTAGTCTTCTCGCTTACTTTCTTCTTATCCTGAACGTTACTTTTACGTTCACCAATGTTCTTCTCTAATTCGTTTAATTGCTCAACATAATTGGACAATTTATCGGATTTTGCGCGCTCGCTATTCACCTTATCAGCTTCTTTTAAGTACTCTTCCAACGCATCTTTATTCCTTTTCAATTTATCCAACGATTCATTCAATAAATCGCTATCAGGTTTTTTATTTGTTACTAAACTATCAACAAAATTTTCCTCATTTTGCATTTTATCCAATGCATTAAGGGCATTTTGCAACGACTCTTCAACCTTATACTTGCGATATAATTCTAATGTTCTGTTCAACTGATTATCCAATTGTTCAAAAGCATCATTCAATTTTCTATTTAAATCGTTATATTGCTCCGGATTAAGTTTTTGTTCGAGCAGTTTAATTTCCTCCAATAATTTATTAATTTCATCCGTGACCAAATTATCCATTAATTCTTTAAGCATTTCCTGTTTGTCTTTCAATGCTTCTTTTTGCTCCTCGGTTAAATTTGTTCGCGAATCAAGTTTTTCTAAATTATTCTTTAATTCATTCAATTCTTTATCTAATTTGCGCTGCTTATCTTGTAAGTCTTGAATATGCTGCTTCTTTTCATACTCATTAACTTTCAAATTAACCAAATCCTTTTTAAACTGTTCCAACTCCTTCTTGAATTCGTTGCTCAAATTTTCGGTTTGCTTAAAGCCGGAATTAATTTTATTTTGAAGATCGGTTACCATTTTATTAAGTTCCTCTGAATTCTTAACAATAAAATCATGAAATCCGTACACCGATTTTTTATACCCTGAAACAACATCATTATCGCGCACCGAAAATCGCCATGCTAATTTACTATTCTCTATCTCATTATAATCGAAAGTAAAATAAAAGTTTTGATTTAATAGCTTGGCGTTTATTGGTAATGCTATGGTTTCAATAACTTTATATTTGTTATCGGCATCGGCAATTTCGAAAAAAAGTTCATGAAATCCATAATCGTCGCTTATAGTACCTGAAAAATAATAAGTTTTCAAATTTGCTGAATCAATAGAATGATTAACAGCAATTACCGGGTAAAAATCGGGTTTAACCTCCATGCTACCATTCATTGCATCCCGCAATCCACTTTTCGCATTAAGTATTTCTACTAAATAATTAAACGAACTATCTGCTACAAATTCGTTCGAAAAAAGGTTATTACTTTTTGCTAAAACCGTATCGCCATTGAATAGTAATTGGTCGGTATCGTACACCTTAAAATTAAAAGTTATGCGCGAATGCTGCAATACTTCGTTCCCGGGAACATACAAAAAGGGTTTACCTCCGGTGTATGCAGGAGGAATTATTGCAATAGAAGTTTCGACTAAAACTGGAATTGGAATAGGCGAAATACGCAACAACTCGCTACTAAAACCTGCAGCACCAATTCTGAAAGGCAATTCTTCAATAACTCTCACAAATTTGAACTTATAGGTATTACCCTCTACTCTATCAGCATAAAAAATTGCATTACCCATGCTTACATGCACATCGGTTGGTTTGAGTTTTCCTTCTAAGCTAAAAAATAATTCAAAATCTTTTCCTTTGGCAACTTCCAACGAATCGGAATTTATAGTAAGCTCAAAATTGTATAAATTAACCGTTTTTTTAAACGGATTAAAATTATTATAGCCTAAAACCAATGAATCGGGAAAGAAAAGTACATTCAATACAATAATTAGAAAAGCTGCTAAAGCAGTTCTTCTATATTGCTTCCAATAGGCAGCAAACCGTATATATGCCGTGAGTTGCATTGCAGAAACTACGGTTACTATAGCACTTAAAGCCTTATTTATCAGCACACTTGCGTTATTTTTTTGCAGCTTTTGCAATTCAAGACCTTGCACAAATGTTTCATGTAAATTATTTCGATCAACAGGTAGTTTTTTTGCAGTTATCACATAATCGGTAAACGAAAATGTTCTAAATGCCTGATATAAAAATTGAATTGTATAAAATGTAAGTAAGGCAAGTGCAAAAATAATAAAAAGAATAAAGAAAATTTGGCGTAGTCCTGCGCTTTGTATAAAAGTAGCATTAAGTAAGGCATAAACAACAGAACCACAAACTATTAGTATAGTAACAAGCAAACTACCGGCACCTGCTTTATACAGGTTTGCCTTTCGGCGAAATGAATTTAGTTTATGTTCTATAATATTTTCCATATGCCATTAATTTTTTCGACGTAACCAAGCGGAAGGGTTCTGTTTCATGTTTTTATACCACACCTGAAATTGCATTCGTACTACCTTTTCCTTGGGAATATCGCTATTTAACACACCAATTGCCTTATGCGGAAAAACTGCCTCACCTACCGATACATTCACTTTATCGATGTTTCCGTACAAGGTATAATAATTATTATGGCTTAATAAAATTGCATTTTTAGAACCCGGAATTTTCATTACTTTAACGACTACTCCTTCGTATACAGGGTAAACCTTAGTGCCGGAATTTGTGCTAATTTCAATACCGTTATTCATAACTTTTATACCTTTTAAATACGGATGCGCTTGCTCGCCAAACGAGGAAACAACAACCCCTTTTTTAACAGGCCATGGTAATTTTCCTCTATAATCAGCAATTCCTCCGGTTTCAACATCGTTATTATAAGTAACTTTGCTTTCACGGTCAAAATCGAGTTTTGCGGCACGCTCGCCGGCCAAAATAATATTTGTTATACTTTCATCCAACTCTGTTGTACTTTCAGCCTCAGCAGTGCCATTTGCAATATGCTGCGTTTGCAATTTCAACACTATTTCGTTCTGCTTCAAAATAGCATCCGATAAAATTTCAGTTTCCTTTAACTTATCCTTAAGCAATGCTTCATAATCCTTCTTAATTTCAGTAATTCGAACCAGCTGATGCTCATTCTCCTTTTTGGTAAGTGCAATGCTATTTAAATTCTTTTGTCTGTCTACGGCTATTCGCGTAAGGTACTTGAATCGCAGAAAAGCTTGGTTAAAACTATTAGCTGCCAAAACAAACATAAAATTAGGATAACTTTTTCGACTATACCAAGCAAAACGCACCAATCGCTCGTATTCGTAAGTCAAATGATTTAAATAATCGGTCAATGCCTTTATTTTATAATTCAATGCTTCTATTTTCGAACCAACAATTACTAATTCTTTGTCGAGGGTTACAATAAAATTTTTCCGTAACAATATTTGTTTGTTTAGCAATAACAACTTATTTAAAGAAACTTCGGTTGATTCATCCGTTGAAACGATTAAACCGGAGGTAAGTTCTATTTCGTCGCGATTTTGCAATTTAACCTTATTGTAAATACCATTTTGCGCTGCTGCATATACAACAGCAAACAACAAAATAACAAACAATACAGTTAAACGATAATTCATAGATTAGTTAGTTTTGGAGTTATTAAACAGATTTTCGATAGAAACTATTGTATAACGAGTAGGTATTTTGACCGCAACGTTAATTCCTTCCGTAATTTCAGGTTTTAGATAAGCAATTTCGAAGCTGCTACTTTTAGCATTTGACAGCAATTGAATTTTAAGCATTTCTGGAATGGCGTATTGGTCCAATTTATTAAAATCGGTATAATTAATTGTAAGCAAGTTTGTATCGTTATAAGCTAGTTTGTAACCTGCTGCTTTGTATAATTGCTTAGAAATATGAAACTCTCGCATAGAAATTTTATCTACCGGAGAATTCTTTCCTTTAAAAACAAAAGATTCTGCAGTTTGTTCAAAATCAGCAGTAAGCAAGTTAGTTGAATTATAAACAATATTGGCGTTACTGCCATAACTTCCTAAAAAGATACTTTGAAAATCGTTAAAAGTAAATTCGAAATTAAGCAATTTAGCAATTGATTGCAAATTACCCGAATAGGCAATTGATTTTATTCTATCAAGCACAAATATGCTGTCCTTCCTAATTAAAACACGCGCAACTTCAATGCCCAAGCCGGGCGAAACCGAAAGCCATATAGCGCTGTCCTTTATAAAACGAAAACTTCCGCTTAAATTAGTTACCTTCTCTTTATTTGTTATACTTACATTAATGTTTGCACTCAAAAACGGAACAAGCAAATCGTTTTTCTCGAAAGCTTTCAATACACTTTGTCTTTCTGTTTCTACATTACTATTATTAAGCACTTTACTAACCGGCTTACACGCCGCAAATAAAATCAAAATTACTCCTATAGCTATTTTACTTTTCATGTTTCTTTATTTTTGAAAGTAAACTTTCAGAATCTTTATTCAGTTTTAATGCAATGCGCCATTCGCGCAAAGCGTCCTCAGTTTTTCCGAGGTTTAGTAATACATCCCCGTAATGCTCAATAATCATCGGATTTAAGTTACCGCCAATTCGTAAAGCTTTAGTAATAACTTGCAGCGCTTCGTTATTAAGCCCGTTGGCCATTAAAACTACTGCATATGTATCCAAAAAATTTATATCATTAGGTTGAGCTTTCACACATTGCTCAATCATGGTATTAGCTTTAGTATATAAGCTTTCCGATTTTGATTGCACAATGTAATAGGCATAATTATTTAGCAGCACCAAATTTTTCGAATTTAAACCTAACGCTAAATCGAAATTTGTAAAACAATCGGCAAAGCGATTCAATTTATACAACACTTCAGCAGAATAAATATAAAATTGTTCCAATAATTCATTGTTATCGACCAAAACGCTAATTCCTTGTTGTAAAGTTGAATAAGCTTCTTCGTACTTTTTCATTTCCCAACAAGCTATTCCATTGTATAAATAAAAATCGGGATTATTAGGATAAATTCCGACACTATATCCGGCAACCTTTAAGAGTTGCTCGATAGCACCTTTATCGGCAAGTAATAAGGTATATCGTCGTAATAAATCAAAATCGGTTAAACCGCCATTAAACAGTGTTTCTAATAATACTAATTGCTTATCGGTTCTGTTAGTTTTAATGAAAATATCCATTGCTAAATTGTTCAACTCAGCATTTCGCGGATAAAAAGCGATTCTCCGCTCCAGTAAATCCATTCTTTCGTTCAAAGGAATAGAACCCAAATAGCCGTACATTAAATTATAAAATATGTTGTATACTTCAGCGTGAAAACCATTTATTTCAACCAAATCGTTTAAAATTTTCGTAGCACGCAAAACAGAATCGGTCTGAATATAATACGATAACATCGAAAACTTTACTTTCGTTTCGCCCGGATGAACCTTTACTATATTTTGGTAAACGGCAAATGCCTTATTGTATTCCTTTCTATTCAAATAAAACTCAGCCAGCATTCCTTTATAACTAAGTTCATACGGAAAAGTTTCGGTAAGTTTGCTAAGCGAAAACACAATCCATTCACCATTATTTAGGTCGGTTCCAATTGTAAGCATCAAATTTAACGACTCTTCGATAAATTGGCTATTTGGTTTCGCTTTCCGAAGAATCTTAACTGCCTTTTCTGGTTTTCCGGAAATGTAAAATGCTTTAGCCAGCAAAAGTTGGTTATAATCAGAAGGATAGGTTTTAGCAAGAACATGTGCATTCTTCAACATTAGCTCTCTTTTTTGCGACGATTCGTAATTCAGGCATTTTTAGTTTATTTTGAACTACATACAAACCATAATTAGCCGCAGCCGATTTTGGGAATTCTTTTAAAATTGCTTTGTATTGGAGCAACGCTTCTTCATTTCTTTCTAAATATTCATGTTTTAAAGCATCAACCAAAAGCACCACATAGCGCGTACTATCCACTGCAACCAGCTTGCGCTTTTGAGCAAGAGCTGAGGTAGACGATAGTACGATATAAATGCCGAGTATTAAATGCTTAAATTTCATTCTACTAATTAATTAAAACATCGTTTTCAAACTGAAAAACGAATGATTTTTCCTTACTGAACTCCCGAATGACCAAAACCGCCGGTACCTCTAACAGTATCAGAAATTTCGTCAACTTGAGTAAAAAACACCTGACTAAAAGGTGCAACAACCATTTGACAAATTCGCTCGCCATTACGAATAATAAATTCGGAATCGGACAAGTTTATCAATATCACTTTTATTTCGCCTCTATAATCGGCATCAATAGTGCCGGGGGAATTTAATACGGTAATTCCGTGCTTTAAGGCTAAGCCACTGCGAGG
>JAIFNC010000225.1 GCA_020047935.1 Bacteroidota bacterium | reverse complement strand
TTCATATCCATTTGTTGTTTTCCAAAACGATAAGAGAAAGTTATATACAAGGTTCGCGACTGTGGTTTGCGCCAACTGTCGGAAATAAAACTTCCCGCTTCGTTATAAAAACCATATTTTTGTGTGTTTAAAATATCGCTTACACGCAAACTTAAGGTTGCTTTGTTTTTCAGAAAATTTCGGCGAGCCGAAACATCAAACGTATAACTTGGAATCATATAACCTTGTGGTACAATTACTTTCGAATTATACCTGCCGGTAAGTTGTGCACTTATGCCGCCGGGTATTTTAAAATTCGAAATGGCTTTGGCATTCCATCCGTAGCCGTCGTTTGCCAATTGCGGATATTCTACAGTTCCTTCGGTTATCATTCGGTAAAAATCGAAACTGGTATTAATATTCCAAAATTTAGCAATTTCGGCTACCAAACTTAACTCGGTACCATACGACTGAGCTTGTGTAAGATTAAGAGGCATAGTGGTTGAAATTCCGGTATCGTCAATAGTTCGTACGCGTTCAATTTTATCGTTAATTTGTCGGTAATAAGCCCCGGTTGTAAGGGTTACCGCTTTCCACGTTTTGGTATATCCGGCTTCGTATGAGTGAATATATTCGGGAGTTAAATATGGGTTACCAACTTGTATATTCAACGAATCGGTATTATCCACAAACGGGTTCATATTTCGGTGGTTCGGACGATTAATTCGTTTTGTATACGATAACCGAAATTCATTGGATTCATTGAAATTATATGAAGTATGAATGGTTGGATACAAACTGATGTACGGATTTTCGAACGCCTTGTTTTCATTAATTAATTTGGCAACCGATTTTGCTTGCTCGCCGCGTAAACCGGCTTGAATGTTAAATTTTTCAATTTTAGCATTGTACGAAATATACGCTGCATTAATATATTCGGTAAAAGTGAAATTATTGTCTTTTCCATCCGATTCGTACAAACCGGTTGCCGCATTAAACGATTCCGAAGAATAATCGGCGTTAATGGTTTGCTGTTGGGTTTTCAACCCAAAACCAAGTTCGCCAATCATAAGCGGCTTAATATAATCGGTTTGCGCCATCATATTCTCGTTAAATGCTTTAGTATTGGTGTTTTGCTGCGAATTAAAAATATTTTCGGTAATCCAACTTTTATACGCTGCATCGTTGCCTCCGTTTGAACCGGAATACATCATGTCCACCGTCATTTTTTCCGACGGATTCGAAAATTTATGCTCGTACGATAAATTTAAGTCGAACGGATTACGACCGTAGCTCGATTCGCTCGAACGGTAACTATTGGAAAGTTGATTTTTTAAATTATCTAAGTTTTTATACTCCAAATCTTCATTTCTGCTGTGCGACCACAAACCGTTTGAACCGCTAAACGAAACAGAATTTTTAGCATTAAAAGCATAATCGAAGCCATAACGAAGCATATACGATTTCATTCCCATTAAACCTTCAGTTTCCTGCTCCATAAATTTGTTTACTACATCGCGCGTGTCGGTGCGTAAATTATAACCGTCCATTTTGTTGCTGCGTTGCATGTACGAACCGGAAACAAAGGTATTTAATTTTCCTACTTTATAATTCAAATTTAGCGACCCGTTATATTTATCAAAAAAACCGTAATTTGCAGAAACAGAGCCGTTAAAACCCTTTTCTTTATCTTCTTTCATTACTATATTAATAATACCTGTCATACCGTCGGGGTCGTATTTTGCCGACGGATTGGTAATAATTTCAACCGATTGAATTGAGTTGGCAGGTATTTGGTCCAGAATCGACGAACCGTCGTTTAACATGGCAGAAGGTTTTCCGTTTATCAAAAATTTTACGTTGGTGCTTCCGCGAAGGCTTACATTGCCGTCGCCATCCACATTTACAGCCGGAATATTTGCCAATGCTTCATTTACCGAGCTGCCTTCGGAGGCATTCAGTTTTTCAACCGAATAAATCTTTTTATCAACCGTGTTACGTACGAACGATTTTTCGCCGGTTACCGAAATCTCCTGAATCATCGAATCGGATGGTTTCAATTTCAAGGTTCCTGCATCAACAATAGGGGCATCGGGTTTAATCATCAGTTTTTCAACCATTTGCACGTTATAACCAATAAAACTTACTTCCAATTTATGCATTCCAATGCGCACTTTTTCAATGGAAAACCTGCCTTTTTTATCGGTCAATCCGCCGCTAACTATACTGTCGTTAGGCAAAACACGCAAGGTAACGGTTGCAAACTCCATAGGCTCGCCCGACTGTGAATCGACAATAATGCCGGTAATGGTTCCAACCGCCGGACGTTGCGAGTATGGCATACTATTTCGAGCTCCACCTTGCATTCCACCGGGTGCCTGTGCCAAAACTAAACTCGAAAAACTAATAAATAAACTTATAAAGCTTAAGATAATGTACTTTTTCATAAAACAATTTGATGTTAATTTGCTTTTTGACAAAGAAACGATGAAATGGTTTAATCGGCTGTTAAAAAAATTGTAATTTTTTTAATTGAAGGTAAAAACTTCATTTCAAATTTTACAAAGAAACATAACACACAATCATAAAGCAAATTACATATCTTCCAAATCGAATGCAAGGTAAGTAATTTCAAAATTTTCAAATTGTGTCAACAAATTAGTCGACTTTTGTTTTAGCAAATTCAAATTTATGCTGCTTTTATCAATTTTAACTTCGGCAAACAAAACTTTCATCTGTAATTCGTTTACTGCAACAATATCAATTTCATTCAAATTTTGTTTTTCCCAATAGGTTCCAATCAGGTTAAATTCTTTCGAAACTTGCAGTTTATTTATCATGAATTTTTGGAGAAAATGTGTTGCGAATACATCAAAATCTTTGTTTACTATAGCTTTCAAATATTCAAAGTTTTCAATTTCAACTGCGCTGCGGTATTTATATACAAAACGAAACCAAAAATTTAGAAAATTATCATCCATAAAATACTTAATCGTTCGGCTTTCAGGCTTCGAAAAAACGGGTTTAACTCGCCTAATTATGTTATATTCTGTTTCCAATTTATCCAAATATCCGCCAATTGTTTTATTTAGCACCGATTCCATTTCGATGCGCGAGGTTTTTCCTGCTGAAATTAACCCTAAAATGGAAAAATAGGTCTGATAATCTTTTCCAAATTCTTCAACCAATAAATTTTTGCCCTCATCAATAAACAAGGAGTTTGCTTTAAATACCAAATCAATTATTGCACTGTACTTTAACTGCCTGCCATCGGTCAATAATTCGACATATTTAGCTACTCCGCCCGTAACTATATAAAATGCAAGCAAATCTTTAGGCTCAAAATCGGGCTGATATTCGGATAGTATCGCTTTTAGTGTAGCAACATTAAAAGCTTTAAGGTGAATACGTTCAGTAGCTCGTCCAAATAATGGTTCGTTCGGATTTTCAAAAATTTTATGCATTAACGAATAAACGGAGCCGCACAATATTAAATTCATTTTAGCTGCTTCCTTGTTTCTATCCCAAATAGCTTGCACTTCGCTGTAAATGGACAAATTTATATGATTAAATTCCTGAAACTCATCTATTACTAAGTTCAATTGGTTTTGTTTCGAATATTCAACAAGCAATGCAAATACATCGCTGAATCGTTTTATTTCGCCAAAAATCGGAATATTCAATACTTTTTTTACTTCCAATAAAAATTCTTCGCATAATAGCGCTTCACTTTTTTTAGCCACAAAAAAATATAAATACTTGCTATTCTCAAACGATTTTAAAATTAAGCGCGTTTTACCAATTCTTCTTCGCCCTACTAAAACAGTCATTTGTGCCTGCTCGTAACTTGCCAACCTAATGGTATTTAGTTGTTCAAGTTCTTGTTCTCTGCCATAAAATTTCATAATACAACGTATTGTAACAGCCATTACCGTAACAGCTGATACGCAAAATTATGTTATTTATGTTGAAATCGGAAAAAATATCCCGCAAACATTTTTTCCTTTCTAATTTCAGCAAATAGAATCGTTAAAAAGTTTATTTTTATAGAAATTTTAAAAACTATTTTTTATGAAGAAATTTACCTTATCAATTTTTCTATGTATTTTATTTTCAAGCTTTTTGAGTTTAAATGCTCAGGAAAAGAAAAAATTTACACTCGAAGATTTTATGCTATACGGAACTTTCAGAAGCGAAAGTTTGTACGGTTTGCGCTCGCTAAACAGCGGTGTTAGCTACACTACCCTCGAAAAAGGCAACAGCATTGTAAAATACAATTACGCAACCGGAGTGCAAGAAGGCGTGGTACTTAATATTGGGGAATTAGAAATTGAAAATTTTTCGGACTACGCATTTAGCGCCGACGAAACCAAAATTTTACTTATTACCGATGTCGAATCTATTTTCAGGCATTCGTACACCGCCACGCATTATGTTTACGACTTGGCAGCCAAAAAACTGACCAAACTGTCGGAAAATGGCCGCCAAGAATTGGCTACCTTTTCGCCCGACGGTACCAAAGTGGCTTTTGTTCGCAACAACAATATATATATTAAGAACTTAGCCGATAATACCGAAACTCAAATTACCACCGACGGTAAATTTAACGAAATTATAAACGGAAAACCTGATTGGGTGTACGAGGAAGAATTTGGTTATAGTCAGGCATTTGCTTGGTCGCCCGATGGCGCAAATATTGCGTATTGCAAATTCAACGAATCGGCGGTTAAAGAGTTTACCATGACCATGTTTGCCGGAATGGCACCCAAACTAACCGACAATGTACTGTACCCCGAAACACGCACTTGGAAATACCCAAAAGCCGGCGATGCAAATTCGGTACTAAGCGTACATTGTTACAATTTGGCTTCAACCAAAACCAATGTTTTCGATATTGGCTCCAATACCGATATTTATATTCCGCGAATTAAATGGAACAACACCAACGAGTTAATTATATTCCGTGTAAACCGACTGCAAAATAAGCTCGAATTATTGCTTGCCAAACCCGGAATACCCGAAACAAAAGCGATTTATACCGACGAAAACAAATTCTTTATCGACGAATCGATTTTTGACTATACAACCTTTTTACCCGACAACAAAAATTTCATAATTGCTTCGGAACGAAACGGTTACATGCAACTTTACCTTTGCGGATTGTACGACAATACGGTAAAACCTATAACAAACGGTACTTACGACATAACTGCCTATTATGGTTTTGAACCAAAATCGAGCACTATTTACTATCAATCGGCTGAAAGCCATGCAACTAAGCGCGATGTATATGCCATTAAACTCGACGGAAAGAAAAAAGTGAAATTAAGTACGCTTTCAGGAACCAATAATGCAGCATTCAGTACCACGTTTAAGTATTTTATCAACTATTATTCGAGTGCCAAAACACCAACCGTAATTACTATGCACGACAATACCGGCAAGCAATTGCGCGAACTGGTGAACAACGATAAGCTTAAACAAAAATTAGCCGACTACAATTTCAATTACAAAGAACTTTTCAGTTTTAAAACTTCCGAAAATGTGGAACTGAACGGCTGGATAATTAAACCGGCAAATTTTGATGCAACCAAACAATATCCTGTTTGGCTAACGCAATATTCGGGACCAAACTCGCAGCAAGTATTCGATTCGTGGAGTTTTGGCTGGGACTATCTGCTTGCCCAAAAAGATATTATTGTGGTATGCGTTGATGGTAGAGGAACCGGCGCACGAGGCGAAGAATTTAGAAAAGTAACTTACAAAGAATTAGGCAAATACGAAGTTGCCGACCAAATTGAAGTTGCTAAATATTTGGGCGCACAAACCTACGTAGACAAAAGCAGAATTGGCATTTGGGGCTGGTCGTACGGCGGTTTTATGGCACTTAATGCTATAACCCAAGGTGCCGATTATTTTAAAGCAGCTATTGCCGTAGCTCCGGTTACCAACTGGCGCTACTACGACAATATTTATACCGAACGTTATATGCGCACTCCGCAGGAAAATGCAAGCGGTTACGACAATAATTCGCCTATAAACCACGCTGCCAAACTTAAAGGCAAATTGTTGTTGGTTCATGGTTCTGCCGACGACAACGTGCATGTACAGAACAGTATGGAAATGTCGGAAGCCTTAGTACAAGCGGGCAAACAGTTCGATTATTTTATCTATACAAACCGTAACCACGGAATTTATGGCGGCAAAACACGAATGCATCTTTACACAAAAATGTTAGATTTCATTCAAACAAATTTGTAACAGCTAAAATTTTAAGCATAAAAAAGTCGAACCGTAAAAAGTTCGACTTTTTTGTTGAAGTTCGAATTTATTGCAAAAATTCCTCCGCATCCTCAGGCGACGAAACTGTAATTTGCTCATAAGGCGCAGCCTCCGCACCTACTCTGCTAAATTGCCCCGAACCCAACGACAACTTATTTACAATTCGCACTACCCGCTTGGCACCATGGTTGCCTGCATATTTCATCGCATTGCGCAAATGATCCAAACCACGGCTGCCGGCAGGTTTAAAATCGCGTACATCGTTTATAATCACAAAGCCCGGTTTAAGTTGGTCTATTGCCGATTGCACTTCCGACAAGGTTTCTGCTACTTCATCGTCGGTAAAAAAACCTTCAAATCGAAGGTTTAAATTATTGTTTTCAATATTAATATTGCATGTTAAACTGCCCATATAATTTAAAAATTAGCGTAAATTTATTGTTTCAAATGTATAAAAATTTCTCGAAAAAACAAGTGTACACGTAATTTTATTCACAAATCAATGGTCGAGCAACGATTTTTCGCCGGCACGCACTGCTAATTTCAAAAAATTATTCTCCGATGGTTTGGGGCAGGTAGCAAACTCGGTAAAAGCACACGGCGGATTGTATGCTTTATTAAAATCGATGATGGTCTGATTGCCCTCTTTTGGTTTTTCGACATACACAAAACGTCCCGAACCATACGTATCGTCGCCATTGGTATAGTCACCAAAAACTACAAAAAAATTTCCTTCATCTTCCGACATTACATCCAGCGAATATACTTCATCTTCGATAACAAACCTAAGGTAACCGGGCGATAATACCGAATCTCTGCCGCCGCCGGTGGTTGTGGTAGGAATATAAAGCGGTTTTTCGTGCTTAAAAAACCGGGCTTCCCTATACCAATAAGTGCTTATTTCGTAGTTCGGAATCGGTTTATAATTTGCAAATTTTGGGCTTTTATTATCCCTAAATCGAATGGCATACCTACCCGAGCGCTCAATTACAAACCACGATAAATCGCCTAATCGAAAAACACTCATATCGTCGCTTCTGTCATCGTTGACAACCACTTTCTTGGTTATTTTCTTAGCTATTATTGTTTTAGTTTCCAGGGTAATACCCAATTTTTTGTTCGGAATAAATTCAGCCTTTTCGCCGGTTAAAACGACGGTTCCCAAATTAGGTAAATTATACTTTTCATTTAATTTCAAATTGCAGTTTTTGCCGCTACCTAATTGGTTTGCACCTTGCTCCAGCCAAAATAAGCCCGAAATACTAAGCCAACCGTCGGGCTTTTGCATGTTTATATTTCTATTTACACGCCATTTTTCAATTCCTTCAAAATAACTCGAATCGATTACTTGGGCAGTTAGTTTCAAATTAAATACGGTTAAAAACAACAAAAAAAATGTACCGGTAAATTTCATAAGCTCCAATTGTTAAATTAATGTTTTATTTTCTTTAATATTTCACTATAAAGCTTGCTTTATTGGAAAGAAATTAGCATAATTGAGAAAAAATAAATTATTTTGCACAAATTTGCGTTTTTAAAAAATGAAAGCAAAATTTTACACAAAATATTTATACAACATTTTGATTTACAAATAATGAATACAAAAAATGAAACAAAGCCAACCTTACTTGTGTTGGCAGCAGGAATGGGAAGCCGATATGGTGGTTTAAAACAACTGGATAAAGTTGGCACCTCGGGCGAAACCATTATTGATTACTCAGTATATGACGCAATTAGAGCAGGTTTCGGTAAAATAGTTTTTATCATTAGAAAATCGATAGAAGAAGATTTTAAACAACTTTTCGACCATCGTTTTCCCGGAGTTGAAGTGCAATACGTTTTTCAGGAAACCGATAATTTGCCTAAAGGGTACAAAATGCCCGATGACCGCGTAAAACCTTGGGGCACCGGACATGCCGTGCTTATGGCTGCCAATGCAGTAAACGAACCGTTTTGCGTAATTAATGCCGACGATTTTTACGGTGCCGATGCTTTCAACGTTATGGCAGAATTTTTAAGAAATTTGGTTCCTACCGACGAAAATAGTTTTAGTATGGTAGGCTATTACCTTAAAAACACGCTATCGGAAAACGGCAGTGTATCGCGCGGTGTTTGCGAAGTTAAAAACAGCTTTTTGGTATCGGTTACCGAACGCACTAAAATTGAGCGCTTTAACAGCTTTATCGAATACGTCGACGACGAAGGAAGAAGCGAGCATTTAACCGGCGACGAAGTAGTGTCGATGAATTTTTGGGGCTTTCCGGCTTCGGCTTTTAAACATTTTGAAACCGGTTTTAAAACGTTCTTAAACGAAAATATTTCGAACAATAAATCGGAGTTTTATATTCCGCTTGTTGTAAACAACTTACTTCAGGAAAAAACAATTACGCTTAAAGTGCTGGAAAGCAATGCCAAATGGTTTGGCGTTACTTACCAAGAAGACCGCCCGGGAACCGTTGAAAGCATCCGCCAATTGGTTGCCGAGGGCGAATACCCCGAAAGTCTTTGGGCGTAAGTTTTAAATATACTTACTTGCTTCGCGAACGCTTAAACCCGAAAGTTGAACCGTACTTAAAAATTCGCGAACCATAACCGGGTTGGTTTTGCTGTATTCGCGCAGCACCCAACCGATTGCTTTACGTATAAAAAATTCTTTTGAAGTAGCCAACATGCTAATTAATTCAAACATTAATTCGGTGTTGGTTTCTTTTTTATATTTAAGTTGAAACAACAGCGCAGTGCGTTGAAGCCATATATTTTCGGA
>JAIFNC010000288.1 GCA_020047935.1 Bacteroidota bacterium | reverse complement strand
TTCAAAAAATCCGACGTTTACCTTTTTCGTATTTCGACTAAACTTAATAAACAACCGCAAAACGCAACGTCAGATTTTTTGTGCACTTTTCCGGCGTTTGTGTTTCAAAAACAAAAAACATTGCTTACTTTTGAAGTAATGAAAATTTTCTTATTCAAAATTAACCATTAACAACGATAATAAAACCCAACGGAACTCTTATGCCTGCCAACGAACCCGGCACGGTTGCCAATGCAGTAAACCATTGGTGGGTTATTTGCTTATGAATTTGCGCCGGCTCGTCGGTTCCAAAAATTGTATAAGTAAGCATGTAGTTAGGCTGAAGGAAAAAGCCTTACCGATAAATAATTTGCCGACAAAATGCCAAGTACACTCAGCACGAAAAAAATCATGATTATGGTGAAGGTACTTACGGTAATAGGCCGATTGTTAGCCTGCTGCATGCGTAGGTTTTATATTTTGCTGCATTTATTTGCTGCAAAAAGTATAATTAAATGCAGCGCAAACCTACAAAATGCAATGTAAACTAAAAAATTTTTACGTTCGAAATTCAATTCAAAAAAAATAATTATATTAGCATAAAAATTAATTATGCGAATTGTCGATTTAACACACACACTTAGTACACATATGCCGGTTTATCCGGGCAAAGACCAACCCGGTATTACGTCGGTAGCCAACATTAGCGCAAATGGTTATAATGAACTGATGCTCAGCTTTTCGAACCACACCGGCACCCATGTAGATTGCCCTGCACATTTTATGGAAAACCATTATACTACCGACAATGTACCTATTGACCGATTTGCGGGCAAAGCCATTTGTATAGATTGTTCGCACCTGCGCGAAGGCGAATTGATTGACGAAAATGTGTTGGGAAACGTGGATTTACGATACGGACGTTACGAATTTGTGCTATTTTATACCGGTTGGAGTTATTTTTGGGGCAAACCTGAATATTTTGGACATTTTCCGGTGCTTGCACAACCTTTGCTCGACGAGCTTATTGGCATGAATATTAAAGGAATAGGTTTCGATACCATTTCGGCTGACCCAATTGATGCTACTAATTTTATTAATCATATTAAAATACTGGGAAACAACATTTTAATTGTTGAAAACTTAGCTCACCTCGACAAAGTTGCCGACCGCGAATTTATTTTTACCTGTTTTCCATTAAAAATTGAAAACGGCGATGCATCGCCCGTTAGAGCAACTGCAATATTTTTATGATATGCTTAAAATAATTCGTGGAATTTTCGGAGTATTAATCAATATTTAAACACTAATTTTTGTAATTAAATATTCGTGCATTATTTCATGAAATCGCTACGCTAAGTTCGTGGCGTAAATACAGTAATTGTGTACGTTGTGTGCTATTGTGCCGATGCTCTGTCTGAGAGATTTTTAAAGACGGACAATTTTATTTCTAAGAATTGCGCTGATTAACTTCGATTGATGGTTTTTTCAGAAATGAAAAAAGACAATGATAATAAATGAAAATTGAGTTTATAAATTAATTTGAAAATGGAAATAGTAGCTTCTGTAACTTTCTTATTATTTGCGACAAGTTTCTTTACATACTTCTTGACAGCTATTCTAATGTATATAACTAGAAAAATACTGAAAAGAAAACTAAAAAAGAATTTCCCGAAAATTTGGTTTTTCGATTTTTCATTCAATGATTTTTTTGATTATAGTATTATTGGAAAGGCTATTAAACTATTCTTAAGTTTTGGTTCACAGAATGGTGTAAGACAATTTAATTCTCACTATTTTGATATTGCAGCTATTGAAAAATTGAGTGACACAAAGACAAATAAAATATTAAAACGACTATTATTATTGACTTCTATTTTTGCAAAACTGTGGATAATAATTTTAGGTTCACTAATAATAATTGGAATTGCAATTGGAATGGGTTGAAATGACAAAACAACAGCACACAACATCGGGTATGCTCAATAGCTGGGGTTGTGGGTTATTCAACACCTCGTCTCGCAGGTAGTTTCTACCTCGTAGGATAGGGTAGTGTCTACGAAGTCCGCTACTGACCATACCCGCAAACGTAAAGTTTTTATTTCGGAACCCAAAAACCTAACTTTTTGCCCGGAAGAATAAGCACATCGGTATAATAAAACTTGATAATTTGGTCGTATTTGTAGCCTAAGCGTGCCATTTTTATGGCACCTTCTTGGCACATGCCTACTCCGTGCCCGTAACCGCGCCCTTGTATTTCAATGTTTTCGCCTTTGGGTTCGATACTAAAAAACGACGAACGTGTACCAAATGCATCGCGTACGGCAGTTACCGGAATTTGGATAGAAATATTGAAATATTTTTCGCGGTTTTGCTGCACCAATTTGGTGTTTACCGTATCTATTTTCGAAATATTGGCGGCAGCTTGTTTCCGCAAAAAGGCATTCCATTCGGCAGCAGTTACGGTTTTATTCCATGTTGCACCGCGTTCGGTGGTACAAAAAGTATCGCGAACCGAGCGCAAATAAGGTACTTTTTTAGCCCAAATTTCTTCCGAATTGGCAGTTTGCCCGCCGCAATTGGCGCTAAAAACGGTTTCGGTCAGGGTCGAATCTTTGTAGGTTATTATCCAATCGTTGGTGGTTTTAACAGCTTTTAAAATATCGTCGTTGTATCGGCTTCTGCCTTTATAGGCTTGACAATGCACGCCATCGCACAAATGAAAACCTTCGGCTGCATGGCGGTTTAAATGCCCAACGGCATATGTTCGGCAAATAATTGCTTGCGTTTTGTACAACTCCAAGGTATTTTTCGAGCCGGTTTCGGTTTCAATTACGCCTGCCAAATATGGGTCAAAAGCAGCATTCGAAATAATTTTAAGCACATTGCCTGCCACCGAAATTTCAAAAGGCCCGTTATAGCTTCGTTCGGGTAGTTTTGGGTTCAAAGGCTTCATTATAAGCGAATGCGCTTCGTTTTTAGCTTCTATTTTAAGCGTCGAAAAACTACCCAGACTTTTATCGGGGCGTTCAACGAGCAGTTTACCGTTTTTTACTTCAACTGTAAGTGTTCGTTGTTTTTTAACTTCATAAATTTCTTTACCGTCGGCTATAAGTTTGAATTTACCATTGTCGGCTTCAATAAAAAGCATGTTCAAATTTAATCCGTGGAACAAACCCACTTTAACGTGCTGTGCTTCCGATTTTTCAATACATAAAAAAAGTAGCCATAGGCTAAATAAAAATTTAAAGTTCATAGAAACGATGCTACAAGTTTACCATTCAATATTGAAATGCAATAGTACAAATAGTTCCCGGAATTACGAAATTCCAAAAATCAGGCATGCTTAAATTTTCTACTAAACTATACCTACCTGAAAGCGTTAAATTGCATAAAACACCTTACACCATAAGAAAAATTTATGGCAAAAGGTGTTTTATTGCTTTTTTTTGGAAAAAGTTATCGCTCTAAGTCTTCAAATTCTATGGCTGTAAAATTGGCTTCGGCAATGGTTTCCAATTCTTCACCAACTACCGAAGCAACTTCAAAAGAACCTGATTCTTCGGCATCGTAAATAAAATTGGCAGTTTCGTTTAAAGCATCCATAAACTTCTCAAAATCTTCTTTATACAAGAAAAGTTTATGCTTTTCAAAAAAGTAATTACCTTGCTCGTCTAAGCGTTTTTTGCTTTCGGTAATGGTTAAGTACAACTCGTTATTCCGAGTTTTTTTCACGTCGAAAAAATAAGTTCGTTTACCGGCACGCACCGATTTCGAAAAAATTTCTTCTCTATTCACTTCATCGTTTGGTAAAAATCCGTCCATAATCCTGCTTCGTTTATTAACTAATTTAGCCTTTCAAAAGTAAAGAAATAATTAGAGTTTCAACTAATTATTTCGATATTAATTAAAATCATGGACAATTTTCAGAAAAAAGTATATAAACGAACAGTTTTTTTTCGGGTAGATTAATAAAAATGAACCGATTATAGATTCAAAAATATACTTTTTCATTTGCTTAAAAAGCAAGATAAATAGAAGAATTGATTAAAACTTATCATCTAAATTTTTTAGCAATGCAAAAAAAACTTACTTTTGCAAAAAATAACCGATAAACACGGCAAATGATAAGCAGAAGATTGTTACGAATTAAGATTTTTCAGGTTTTATACGCCTACCACAAAAACAACGACGACCGTTCGGTAATAAAAGCCGAAAAAGAACTTTTTCACAGTATTAGTAAATTTTACGATTTGTATCACGCTATAATTGTGATGCTTATTGATTTGCACGACCATGCTGCACACCGCATTGATATGGAAAAAAGTCGGTTTACCAAGCAAAACCCCGAAGTACTAAAAACGCAAATTTTTGTTGACAACCCTATAATTACCACCTTGCGTAACAATGCGCAACTGAGCAAATATATTAGCGAAAACAACATATCGTGGTCGAATAACCAAGATATTGTAAAAGCGCTTTATACCGAAATGGAAAAAACGGAATGGTTCAAAGCGTTTATTTCCAAAAACAGCCCAATGTTTGCCGATTATTCGGAACTGCTGGTTACCATACTGATAGATTTATTTGCTACTTCGCCCGATTTGCAGCAAGTGCTGGAAGAAAACAGTATTTACTGGAACGACGAGCTGGAATTTGCCCTTACTTTGGCCATGAAAACCATACAACGCGTTAAACCCGAAACAGGTGTTGGAATGGCTATTCCGGCGCTATTCAAAGATTTGGAAGACAAAGATTTTGCAAAAGATTTGCTCCGAAAATGTATTACCAATGCACCCGAATACAACGAAATAATTGTACGATTTACCAAAAACTGGGAGTTCGACCGTATTGCATTTGCCGATGTGCTTTTACTTACCTTGGCGCTTGCCGAATTTATCGAGTTTCCGTCGGTTCCTACCAAAGTAACCATTAACGAATACATCGAAATTTCGAAATATTACAGCACCGCAAAAAGCAGCGTATTTATTAACGGCGTGCTGGACAAAGCGTTGCGCGAACTTAAAAACGAAGGAAAAATAAAGAAAATTGGTCGCGGTTTAATTGGCGAAGTTTAAATTTGGTAAAAAATGAAAAAAATTGTTTTTCTTATAGCAATCGTATTTATAGGTTCGTGCAATAACAATAGCACAAACAATACTGCCGAACCCAAAGGCGCTCCGGATGTTGAAACCGGAGGTATAACTGCACTTAAGTTCGAGGAAACAACCCACGATTTTGGCGCTATTTACACCGGCGAAGTACTGGAAATTACCTTTCGTTTTACCAATACCGGAAAAACCAACCTGCAATTGGGCAGTGTGCATGCCGATTGCGGCTGCACTACACCCGAATTTTCGACCGCACCTATTGCACCCGGTGCCGAGGGTAAAATAAAAGTTCGGTTTGACTCCAAAGGCTTTAGCGGCAATGTGTATAAAAGCATTAAAGTAGTGGCAAACACCGAACCTGCCGAACACTTTTTATACTTGGTTGCCGACATAAATTAGTTTTTATTTACAATTAATTAATATAACAATGACAAATTTGTTAACCATTATTTTAATGGCTCCATCGCAAGACCAAAACCCATGGATTTCGACCATTTTTTTGGTAGCTATTTTAGTTATTTTCTATTTTTTTATGATGCGTCCGCAAATTAAAAAGCAAAAAGAAGCGCGTACTTTCCGCGATTCGATTGCAAAAGGCGACAAAGTCCTTACTATTGGCGGTATTCATGGCAAAGTAGTTGAAGTACGCGACCACGATGTTTTGTTGGAAGTGGATACGAATATCAAATTGCGTGTAGAAAAATCGGCACTTATTAAAGATGCAGAATCGTTGCCGGTGCAGAAATAAAGGCATAAACCGGAAATTTTAACGCAACTATTTTAAACCCTTGCTTTGGTTTAATGCCGTAATGTTTTAGTTTTGTTCCATAGTTTTTATTTAGAAATGTGGTTTCGAATAATAAAACAATTATAGCTTAACCGGCAAGGGTTTAGGATTTTATAAAACCAAATTAATGCTACTTTACGAAGTTAATTTTTGAAGCTATAAACCACGACGTGGTTCAATTTTAGTAACCGGGTAAGAAGTGCCCGGTTTAGTGAAATAATCTGCAACAAGCCTGAAGAGCTTGAATACTAAATCGTTTAATAATCAATACGTTCAGTGTTGTTGTAGTATTTTCCATTTTTACCCCGCATTGCATGTGGGGTAATTAATATTGAATCCTTTCAGGATTAGCGCAACTATCTAAATAACAACCTATTTAAACTTCGTAAAGTAGAATTTAAATAAATATCAAAACCATGCAAATTAAACCTTGGCTAGAAAAAATACTTATTTCAATTCAAAACATAAGGCTTAACAGACAAATGTTGATGTTTGTGTTTTTTTTTATTATTTCAAGTATTGCTTGGTTTTTAACGGCACTCGACAAAGATTATGTACACAGTATAGTACATCCGGTTGAATTTACAAACCTGCCGAACGAACTTGCAGTTGCCGATTCGTTGCCTTCGGAACTTACCCTAACCGTTAATGCACGCGGTTATTCGTTGGTAAGAAATGCTTTTGGCGGAAAACCTCAACCGCTTAAAATTGAAGTGAATAAACTGGTTTTTGGTTCGCTGATAAAAAACAAACAGCTTATTAAATACGTTACCGGCTTGCAACTTATAAAATATTTTTCCGAAAACTATTCGGGCAAATTCAAAATTGTTGGAGTTTTGCCCGACACCATTGCATTCAGAAAAATAAATGTACGTTCGAAAAAAGTAAAAGTGAAACCGCAACTTACGGTAAACTACCGCCGACAATTTATGGAAGCTACCGAAACAATTACCGTACCCGACTCGGTAGTACTTACCGGCCCGCGGCATTTAATTGATACCATGCAATTTATACATACAGAATCGTTGGTATTTGACGATTTAAACGGAGTTAAGCGTCAGAATGCCAAGCTATTATTTCCAAAATCGATTGTTGGTAAAATTTTGCAGGTTGAAGTTATTGCCGAATCGACCCAATTTACCGAATTTACCATTGACATAGAAATTACTTGCAACGGATTGCCCGAAAATGCAAATTTTATTGCCTTTCCGAACAAAATAACCGTAAAAGGCAACATTCCTTTGGAAAATTTTGCCGAACTTCATACCAAATGGTTTATTGCTCACGTTGATTACTCCGATATTCAAGCCGGAACGAGCCAGTCGGCAGTAAAACTCGATATTCTTCTAAAATATGCGAAAAATGTATCGTTTTCACCGCAATTAATTGAATGTATAATTGAACAATAAACGTTTTTTTGAATGAAAAAACCAAGTACCGATAAACGACCCTTACTTATTGGCATTACCGGCGGAATAGGCAGCGGTAAAACCTCGGTATGCAAAGTTTTTGAAGCGCTTGGGGTTCCGGTTTATTGTGCCGACGAAAATGCAAAAATGCTAACCAACGCTTGCCCAACCATAAAAAAGCAACTTATCGAGCTTTTTGGCAACGAAATTTACACCGAAACCGGGTTGAACCGAGCTAAGCTTGCCAACCTTATTTTCAACAATAAAAAGGCCCTCGACCAAGTAAATGCTATTATACATCCTGCAGTAAATACCCATTTCGCCACATGGGTCGAGCAACATGCGGCAAAAAAAATGTTGGTGAAAGAAGCCGCCATTTTAATTGAAAGCGGTTCGTACAAACAGTTGGACGTAATAATTACCGTATCGACCAATATTGAGGAGCGCGTAAATAGAGTTAGACGAAGAGATGGCTTTTTGGAAGAAGATATTTTGGCACGAATGAAAAACCAACTAAGCGATTCGGAGCGCGAAAAGTTTGCCGATTATGTAATAAATAACAACGATAATGTACAAATTTTACCGGTAATTTTAGCTATTTATACCAAACTACAACTATAATACAATAACTAATGAAATTTGGAAAATGGATTGGCGGCGGTTTAGGCTGGGCATTCTTCGGGCCGCTGGGCGCTTTAATAGGCTTTGCAGTGGGCGCAGGACTCGACTCTACCGACAGTAATAAAAATGCCGCGGGTAGCGCTAACGGTGCCGGCGATTTTGCCGCAGCATTGTTGGTTTTAACGGCTGCCGTTATGAAAGCCGACGGAAAAGTAGTTAAAGCCGAGCTCGATTATGTAAAAGAATACTTGAAACAAAGTTTTGGCGAAGAGAAAGCTGCCGAAGGCTTGCTTTTACTGCGGAATTTACTAAAGCAAAATGTACCGGTGGAAGATGTTTGCCTGCAAATTCGCGAAAACCTTAATTACTCCGGAAGATTACAGTTATTGCATTACCTTTACGGCGTAGCCGGTGCCGACTATCATTACGACTCGGCTGAAATTAAAACCATTGATTATATTTCGTTTTATTTGGGAATTTCGGCAGCCGATGCCAATTCAATTAAAGCCATGTTCGCCTATACCAACGAACAAGGCGGCGATTACAAATACTCGACCATAAAAACGAAATATAACATAAAAAATGCGTACACAATTTTGGAAATAGGCGAAAATGTAACCGATGAAGAAGTAAAAAAAGCTTACCGCAAAATGGCAATTAAATACCACCCCGATAAAGTGATTGATTTGGGTGAAGATGTGCAACTTGCAGCCAAAGAGAAATTTCAGAAAGTAGCTGAAGCTTACGAAAAAATAAAAGAACAGCGAGGTATGCGATAATTTTTTTTCGACATATAAAGCTAAATATTAATTTTGCAGACTGTAAAATACAATTATTATGGATTTAAAAGGAATTTTGGCCATTTCGGGTTATTCAGACCTATTTAAAATGGTAAAACAAGGAAAAAGCAACATTATTGTTGAATCGTTGAAAACCGGGCAACGTATGCCTGCATATTCGTCGCACAAAATTAGTGCGCTTGAAGATATTTCGATGTACACCGGCGACGAAGACATTAAGTTGGCTGAAGTATTTAGAAATATTTTTAAGAAAGAAAATGGCGGCACTGCCATAGACCCAAAAGAAAAACCCGAAGCACTTAAAAAGTATTTCGAAGAAGT